>DFBZ01000167.1:21693-37013 GCA_002366835.1 Gammaproteobacteria bacterium UBA3067 | reverse complement strand
CCAATACAGGGTTCATCAAGAACCAAAAAGAACCAGATAAACCAATCAGAACAACGGTTTATCGGGTTTTTTATTGCCTATACATTCATGGTTTTACCCTTTAATTAATCAATACCCTGATAAAGATATTTCTGAAACCCAATAAACGTCTCTCTGATAACCGTCGGTGAGCCTAAGACCGCAGTCGCATCACTGATGGTGTTGTACTTTAATTCGATAAGGCTGCGCATTTTATTGGCGCCAAGCTCATGAACACCGTCCTCAACATACTTATCAAGAATGAAGTCAATAAATTCACGTTGCCGATGATCGCTAAAAGTCTCTGTGATGGCAGGCTTGGCTTTTTTCGCCCTATCTAGGCGTGTGCGCGTTTCGATGGCGTATGCAACGAATGCCAACACATCGTAGACATCGCTATCCTTGGCATCAATTAAGTCTTTCATGCTATCGAGTTTTTCACCGTCATAACCCGCCTCGGCCAAATCACTGAGCAGCTTCTCGCGCGTGGTGGGGTCACTCCATATTTCACGCAGCTGGTCTTCGTTGCTAAAGAACTGTGGCAAATCGTCAAACATGCGCTCGATAAACTCTTTGGCCGTAATGGGTTTACCTTCTGAACTCCAGTACATGGCGGCTGAAATATGTTTGATCTGGCGGGCGCGGCCATCTGATAATTTAATCTCTATTTTCTTTTCACAGCTACAAGGTACTTCGCCACAATCTGGGCACGGTTCAGATTCGGGTTTTTCACAAATGCAGGGCTTTTGCTCACACACTTCGCAATTACCGACTTCACCTGTGTCCCCGCCTTGGCCTTCACAGTCGCAGGGGGATTTGCCGCACTCGCGGCACACTTCATTGGGTAGCGGTTCGCCATCCCATTCTGGGTCGGCAAAGTTATGGTGGGCTTTGACAAAGTCGTACACGGTAAAATAATCTTTGCCGTCGTACAGGCGTGTACCACGGCCAATGATCTGCTTAAACTCGATCATATTTTTACATTCGCGCATCAACACAATATTGCGCACGTTGCGGGCATCAACCCCCGTAGATAGCTTGCGTGATGTGGTGAGAATGGTCGGAATGGTTTTTTCATTATCACAAAAAATACCCAGATCCTTTTCACCGGCCTTGCCATCGTTAGCGGTCACGCGCACGCAATAACTGCCGTTCGTCGTCCAGCCTTTTTTAACTGCATACTGGTTAATGTAATCGCGCACCATACCGGCATGTGCTTGGGTGGCACAAAAAACCAGCGTTTTATCAGTGGGGTTAATGCGATCCATCCAATACTGCACGCGCCTTTCTTCACGCTTTGGAATAGTGATAATGCGATTAAAGTCGCCTTCTTTATAGAGCTTACCGGGTTCTGGTTCGCCTTTGATAACCACACCATCGCCGGGCATATACAGATATTCGTCCATAGTGCCCACAATGGGCAGCACCTTAAAGGGCGTTAAAAAACCGTCATTGATGCCTTCTTTTAAGGTATAGCTGTAAACCGGCTCACCAAAATAGCCGTACGTATCGGCATTATCTGTGCGTTTCGGGGTCGCGGTTAGGCCCAACTGCACCGCTGGGGAAAAATAATTGAGAATCTCTCGCCAAGAGCCTTCATCGTTCGCACCACCACGGTGGCACTCATCAATGATAATGAAGTCAAAAAAGTCTTCGGGGTAGTCACCAAAATAGGGCGTATCATTGCCGTCTTCATCTTCACCGCCCGACATAAAGGTTTGGAAGATGGTAAAAAATACACTGGCATTTTTCGGCACCGCACCTTTCTTTCTAATTTCGCTTGGCTCGATGCGCACAATGGCATCCTCACCAAAGGGGCCGAAATCATTAAAAGCTTGGTTAGCCAATACATTACGATCCGCCAAAAACAAAATACGCGGGCGCTTTTTTGCTACAGCGGGGTCTTTCTGTGCACTTAAGCTCCAACGGTTATGGAATAGCTTCCACGCAACTTGAAAAGCAATACAGGTTTTACCCGTACCCGTAGCAAGTGTTAACAAAATACGTTGTTCACCGGCGGCGATAGCTTCTAAGGCATTGTGAATGGCGTTTTCTTGATAATAGCGGGGTGCCCAATCCCCCTTGGCCTCAAACGGAATTTTAGAAAAGGTATCACGCCACACCGCCGTAAACGACGCTTCTGGTTTTTCGAAGGTGAGTGCCCATAGCGCCTCTGGAGAGAGGTAATCATCCACCTGCTGCTCAACACCCGTGAGCATATCAATCTGGTAAATGTTGTGGCCATTGGTGGCATAAGCAATACGGCACTGTAGGCGCTGGGCGTAATCTTTAGCTTGGCGCACCCCTTCGCTATAGGGCAGGCTTTCTTTTTTTGCCTCTACTGCCGCCAGCTTGCGGCCCTTGTAAATTAAAACGTAATCACAAGGCACCTTATTGGTTCGTTTACCACCCGTAATGATCTGACCAGGGCAGATGAGCTCGCGGCGAATATAACTGTTTTCGACCTTGCTCCAGCCGGAAGCTACCAGCTTAGGGTCGATTAAGTTTGCGCGAGTGTCGGCCTCGTTCATCATCTGCAATTAACATCCTTTTATTTTAACTGACTGATTTATAATGAAATAAAAAACATCTCCAGTCAAAGATCAACTTATGCCTTAAGAAGCGCGTAGAGGAGCGTGAAAACTCCTCTACGCGGTTTGTGGAGCGTGAAATGGAATTCAGGCTCCTCTACGTAGTTTGTGGAGCCTGCACACGCCACAAAACAGCTTGTTACGCCGCCGTGCGTTACCGCTGTTTTTGCCTTAGCGGGTCATAATCAAGAACCGGTTAAGAAAGTAGGTTATTCTTATCTTATTGTTTTATAAGTATATTCTAATTATTCAGCCTTACTATTTGGTTGAAATATACACAGGCAATCAAGAGCGGGTTAAGAAACTGTTTACGGCGCGTTAAATCCAAACCAAGCTCTACCTTACATAATACAAGCCATATGTAAGGTAAGCAGTTTTATGTGGATATATAGAAACCTATATATGGATTTTTAAGGGCTAGCCTTACATATGACTATTCTAATGTAAGCTTGATCTAGTCCGAGTAGCTTAATCAGAGAGTACTTATTCTTTTGCTATGACTCGTCGCAATTAAGAGCCAGTTAAGAAACCTAATAACAGTTATAGCATTGTTTTATATGTATATTTTAATTATTCAGCCTTGCTATTTGGTCGAAATATACACAGGCAGTCAAGAACGGGTTAAGAAACGAAAGCTGCTTTTAGCTGCACATTAATTACTTTTAGGCTATTTGTGGAGCGTGAAATTATATTCAGGCTCCTCTACGTAGTTTGTGGAGTCTGTAGGCTCCTCAAACTACGTAGAGGAGCCTTATTCTTCATTTATACTACTCAAGGTTTTGTGAATATCTCGTGCCCTTCAGTCAAATTTAACAACTCAGGAAAACATAATACCGCCGCTTTGCGGCCACGGCCTGCTTGTAACTCCATCAATACACCGGCTTCTTTTAATTGCCTCAGTAACCCAGGTGTGGTTTTTTCATGAATGCCATGCTCTTGGCTAAAGCGCGTCACCATATCCGTGGTTTTAAATATTGGATGACTAAACAAGGCATCTAATAAATACACGGAGTATTGGGAGTGGGTAATCTCGTGAATACGCAGCTTCATGTCATCATATAGCGCCATAATGGCTTTTACGCGCGTACTGTTTTGCTTGGCCTGTACGGTTATCGCTTTAAGAAAAAAGGCAATCCAGCCATTCCAGTCACCCTCTTGTGAGATAGCCCCGAGGCGCTGATAATATTCATCACGGTTTGCCTCAAGGTATTCACTTAAATAAAACATCGGCTGGGACAGCGCTTTTTTCTGGAATAGAAATAAGGGAATTAACAAACGCCCAATACGGCCATTACCATCTTTAAAGGGGTGCAGTAATTCAAACTGTGCATGGGCTACCGCCACTTGCAATAAAAAATCACTGTCATCAAAGTCTAAATAGTCTTGCCATGCTTGCAAATGATCAAGTAACTGCAATGGTGAAGGTGGCACAAAACTGGCCTCTTCCAGGGTGCAGCCTGCACGACCAATCCAGTTTTGGTCTTTACGAAACTCCCCAGGGGTTTTGCCTTGCCCGCGCACGCTACTTAATAATATGCGGTGCAAATCCAAAATAAACGACAAGCGAATCGGATACGTTTTTAAATGTTCGCTGGCTTGATAAAGGGCCGAGCGGTAATTGGATATTTCCTGAATATCCTTGTATTTCTCCCCTTTTTTTTCTAAGCCCGCCTCCTGTTCCAAGACTTCATCCACGGTGGCTTGTGTACCTTCAATTTTTGATGAAAGCACCGCTTCCTGAGTGGTTAATGGCGAAAGCATTACCGCTGGGTTAGGAATGCCCTGCAATAAACCATCGTAACGCGCCAGCTCCGCATTGGCCTCACCCACTAAAGCAAACAGCTGGCGATAGTCCAAGTTTTCAAGCGGCAAGGGATCGGGCTGATAAGGTTTTGACATTAGGCCGCTCCTTTATTTGTTTTAGTAGCTGGCGCTTTTGTTAATTCGCCGGAGAAGGCCTTTTGTAGAATGGATTTTTTGAGTTCGTTCAAAGCTTCTAATTTTTTCTGATAAATTGAAACTATCGCCTCTGATTCAATTGCTAGTAGATCAATCAACTCTATAATTTCATTTTGTTTATCGATAGGTGGCACAAAGAGGTTTAAGCTGCTCAACTGAGTGTTGCTCAAATTTGGCATAACAGCACCACCTGCAATTTTCTCAAGTCTAGCTTTGCAATTAGCAGATCTTAAGTATCTAGCTAAATACCCCCCGTGAAATCGGTCTGATGCCCTAATTAAAAAGCTCCCAGTGCCACATAAAAAACCATCTTCCTTTTCCGTAATTAGGGCGCAACGCCCCATTTCGCCCCGTCGCCCGATAACAATATCACCCTGTCGCATAACATAATTTGAAAGGCGAGCCGCATTTTCTTTGGACACCGTTTTTCTAGAGTCTGGCTCAATACCTGTCATTGTGATGTGTGCAGGATTAACAAGCGGAATTCCATTTTCGATATAGTCACTTTTATGAAGTAAAGAGCCAAACGGTCCTGTGCACACTCCTCCGGTTGCTTGACCTAGAGTTAGCTCAACCCACCCCTCACCACGCTGGCTAAACACCTGCTGCAAATAGCTTTCAAACAGTTCGCGGGCGTTAAGGAGGTTTTGTTCGGTCTTGGCGCGGGCTAGCTCGATACCGGCAAAGGCTTGATCTAGGATGGCGACTATGCGTTTTTGTTCGGGGATGGGAGGAACAAGTATTGGATAATCGTGCAATGCGGGTTTATTTACTCCCGTTTGCCCTGCAGCTCTTTCAGATAATTTTATAATGTAATTCTGCACTTCTGGTGATTCCAAAAATCTGAAGAGATAATCCCTATCTAGTTCTTCAGTCTTTGGAACTGCTTTCATAAGCGCAACATTATAGGCCCCTTCAAGCCCCTTCAAAATTTGAAAAACAGGGGGGCCATAACGGCCTATCATGACATCATCCGCACTACAAAATTTCCTAGTGCTCGATTTAGGAATATATACAATGTGCTTGTCAGACTTATAATCTCTAATTTGAATTAATCTAACATATTCTGTTTCATCAACATCAGAAAGATCATATAGAAAAGTAGCCTTCGGGGGTTGAGAGCCGCCGATAAAATCGCATACTTCGCCTAATTTCTCGATACGACATTCACTCATTCGATTAGCCCTTCAATTCGACTAAGTAAT
Organism: Gammaproteobacteria bacterium UBA3067; assembly: GCA_002366835.1. Taxonomy (GTDB): domain Bacteria; phylum Pseudomonadota; class Gammaproteobacteria; order Pseudomonadales; family UBA3067; genus UBA3067. Next base: position 31,240 of record DFBZ01000167.1, on the reverse strand, counting down.
TCTTCGCTTTCCTTATCTAGAGCAATAATCTCGGCTATGATTGCCTTAGGAGTCCTCAGCTGCTTTTCTTCCTCCTGATTTGGATTTTTCAATTGAAGGTCATAGCTTTCATCAAGATCACTGACATCAACGCTCCATGACTTTTCAGATACTTCCAATCTCTTTTGCAGTTCAATAAATTCTTTTAAGTCGTTATCGTTCAGCGGGTTGGTTTTACCCAAGCTGCGCCCTGGGTCGAGCTGATAGAACCAAGTCTTTTGTGTGGGCTCGCCCTTGGTGAAAAACAACACCACGGTTTTTACCCCCGCCCCTAAAAAGGTTTTGGCTGGGCAATCGAGCACCGTATGTAAGTTGCAGTTTTCCAGTAACTCTTTACGCAGGGCAATGGCGGCGTTATCGGTATTGGATAAAAAAGTATTTTTAATGACGATGGCGGCACGGCCACCGGGTTTGAGCATTTTGATAAAGTGCTGCAAAAACAAGAAGGCGGTTTCACCGGTTTTAATGGGGAAGTTTTGCTGCACTTCTTTGCGCTCTTTGCCGCCAAAGGGCGGGTTCGCCAGTATCACATCGTGCTGATTGCTGGGGGTAATATCACGCAGGTTTTCACCCAGTGTATTGGTGTGGATGACATTGGGGGCTTCGATGCCATGCAGAATCATATTCATAATGGCAATGACGTAGGCGAGTGATTTTTTCTCTTTGGCGTAGAAGGTGTTTTCTTGCAGGGTAAGAAGGTCGGTGGTGGACAGTGACTTTTTACCCTCGCTGCCTTCACTGCCCGCACGGCCACCTTGTCTTAAATAGTCGTAGGCTTCACATAAGAAGCCTGCAGAACCGGCTGCGCCGTCGTAAATCGTTTCACCGATTTGCGGTTGCAGTACGTCGACCATGGCGCGAATTAGTGGCCGTGGGGTGTAGTATTCGCCACCGTTACGCCCGGCATTGCCCATGTTTTTGATTTTGCTTTCGTAGAGGTGTGATAGCTCGTGTTTTTCTTCCTGCGAGCGAAAGCGCAGTTCATCGACTTTTTCTAGCGCATCACGCAGTGAATAGCCGCTTTGTATTTTGTTTTTAATTTCGCCGAATATTTCACCAATTTTGTATTCGATGCTGTTGGGGCTTTCAGCGCGCTGTTTAAAGCCTTTAAGGTAGGGGAATAGCTCGCCGTCCACGTAGTCCATCAAGTCATCACCGGTGAGGGCGTTGTTGTGGTCAAATTCACCGTGTTCGTCTTTAGGTGCTGCCCAAGACCCCCAGCGGTGCGGTTCATCAATGATGTATTGGTATGCTTCCCCTAGTAGCTCGGCTTCTTGGGATTTTGTGTACTCCAGGTCGTCGAGGTATTTAAGGAATAACATCCATGATGATTGCTCGGTGTAGTCTAGCTCGCTGGAACAGCCTGCATCTTTGTGAAAGATGTCGTCGATATTTTTAAAGGTTTGTTCGAACATAGGGTTATTTTTTGCCTTTTTCTGAGTGCTTTTAAGGAATGATGGCGATTTTTTCGCCGAAGGCTTTGCTTTAGTAGGCGCTGTTTTTTTGTTTTGAGAGGCGGCTTTAGAGCTAGGTTGATAACACGCGACAAGACGTGCAAGCAGGTCAGCCTTTTTCCCCTTTCTACTTAACTCGGCAATATCACAGACTGTTTTAAGTTCAGTGAGGCTTAGCGCCGGAAGGATATGGTGATCAGGTTTAATTGAACGTTTTGCAACTAAGGCATCAACCAGCGCCTGATGGCTTGCGTTGGCTCTTAGGTTTAGTTCGGCAGCATCTACCAGCTTGCGCAGCGTCTTTTTTTCAAGACATTCAAGCAGTGTGCGTTTTCCTATCATTCCCATGCCTGCATTACCTGTTGTTTCTCGTAGCCAGTGGCGTGTAGTGAGGTTTCTATGTTTGTTGATTGTCCGCAAACCGGCTTGGCGCATATGGCTGCTAGAGTAGCCTTTACCCCTAGCAGGCTGTTGAAACTCTACTGACTTGGCCATCTACTGCGTCGCTTAAGGCGCCTACTTTCGGTAAAATCGCACTCAAAGTACCCAAAGCGTTTCACGGGGCAGGCTCTGCTCATTTACACCTGTAAACTCGGCGTTAGCATCCTGCGTCGCTCTCGGCCTCTGTTCCCGACTCGGCTCTACCGGTTCCGTCCATGGAACCGTACCTCCCCCGTCCATGGGGTCGTCCGCCTTTTCGCTTAATTTTGCCTTGCACCTGACTCAATTCAGCGAATTTCAACAGCCTGCTAGGTATTATTGATGAAGAGCTGCAGCACATCCAGCTTAGAATTTCTGAGGCCCCGCTTGCTGAAGCCAGGGCCAAAGATTAAGCGCATCAAGCCCAAGCTTCCGCCGCAGACATTGCCTCTCACATTTTATTCTCTGCATTCCTTTGGTATCGCCAGAAGAAGGTCGCACCAAACTGGTGCCTTATTGTTCTCCGGCAGTATGTATAAGCGCTAAGCCAGCGGCCATTGTGGCCACTTCCCCCCCCCGTGCATCTCAATTTTAGGGCTGTTTTAAGGGGGTTCTATATTGTTGGCACTAAATTCGCTAATACGTGTGGATCTTAACCTACTAAATCATCAATACCCTCGAGAGGTAATGCCAATGGCTTATATAGAACCAAGCGAGTTTGCAACCAAAATGGTTGATTCAGGCGAGCAGAAAATATTTATGTCCACCAAAGATACCCTGGTACGTGCCTTTATGGCGGGGGCGATTCTGGGTTTGGCCGCATTTTTTGCGATAACGGTTATCGTGAAAACCGGCAACCCCTTAGTGGGCGCGTTGTTGTTCCCTGTGGGTTTCATTATGTTATACCTGATGAAATTCGACTTGCTGACCGGTGTATTTACCCTCGTACCGCTGGCCGTTATTGATAAACGCCCTGGTTGTACCATCGATCAACTTCTCAGGAATTGGGGTTTGGTCTTTGTCGGTAACTTTGCCGGTGCGCTAACCGTTGCCTTTTTTGCGTCGTATATTTTAACGTATGGCTATAACACCGATGGCGGAGCCCTGGCGGCAAAGGTTAGCAGCATTGGTGAATCCAGAACCTTGGGTTATCAGGAGCACGGCTTAGCAGGTTGGATTACTATTTTTTTTCGCGGCATGCTGTGTAACTGGATGGTGTCCATGGGTGTGGTTGGTGCGCTGATCTCGACCTCCGCAACCAGTAAGATGATGGCCATGTGGATGCCTGTTATGTTGTTTTTCTTTATGGGTTTTGAGCACTCCATTGTGAACATGTTCTTATTCCCGTTTTCCATGATTATGGGCGGTGACTTTACGGTTGTGGATTATTTAGTTTGGAATGAGATCCCCACTGCTTTGGGTAACCTTGCGGGAGGCTTTTTATTGGTGGGCTTACCATTGTACTTAACGCACGTTAAAACCAGCCCAGAGCGTAAGCTGAACGAAGCGGCGAAAAGTCGCTTGGCATAATAAACCAGGGTAAACAGATAGCCCCCAGCTTGTAAAAGCCGGGGGTTTTTATTTTATGAATAAACAATTAGCGGTTTCTACGGGCCAATATTCTAGCCCTGGAAAAAAACCTGTTAATCAGGATTTCCACGGGGTCTTTATTCCCAAAGAACCCTTACTTAGTTCTAAAGGCATTGCCGTCGCTATTGCGGATGGTATTAGCAGTAGCAAGGTGAGTCAGGTCGCAAGCGAAACCGCTGTAACCTCTTTTTTGCAAGATTACTACTGCACATCAGATTCCTGGTCGGTAAAGACTTCTGCACAACGGGTATTAAAAGCAACAAATTCCTGGTTATACGCACAAACGCAAAACAGCCCCAACCGCCATGATAAAGATAAAGGGTATGTCTGTACCTTTAGCGCACTTGTTTTTAAATCCAACACTGCCCACCTGTTTCATAGTGGCGACTCTCGCATTTATCGATTGAGTGATGGCCGACTCGAACAATTAACAACGGATCACCGCCGTGAAGTATCCCCGGAAGTTAGCTATTTAACACGGGCGTTGGGTATTCACTATTACCTTGAAATTGATTACAAGGCCATACCCATTCATGAGGGAGACATTTTTGTTTTAGCGACTGACGGTGTTTACGAATATCTTTCTGAAAAAATAGTTGCCGAAGCAATTGAAAGTGCTGAAAGTGATTTTGACCAGGTCGCGAAAAACCTGGTTGAAAAAGCGTATGAGGCGGGAAGTGACGATAATCTTACATTACAGATTGTAAAAATTAGCAGTTTGTCTCAGCAAAACCTGAGTGAAGTACAGGAACAAATTGGTTTGTTACCACCAGCTCCGGTCTTACAAGCTAGAAAAGAATTTGATGGTTACTCTATTCTTCGCGAAATTTATATTAGTAGCCGTAGTCACGTTTATTTAGCAAAAGATAGTCAGTCTGGAGAGAAGGTGGTTATTAAAACCCCTTCAGCCGAAATGCGTAACAATGAGGAATATCTAGAAAACTTTCTTATGGAAGAATGGATCGCTAAGCGATTAAATAACGCCTACGTGCTCAAAGCGGTAGACTCACCACGCAAACGACACTATCTCTACACGGTAACAGAATATATTGAGGGAAAAACCCTAAGCCAATGGATGGTTGATAATCCTTCCCCAGATATTGACACCGTGCGTTCAATCATTGAACAAATTGCGAAAGGCCTACAGGCATTTCATCGACAAGAAATGGTGCACCAGGATTTACGCCCTGCAAATGTGATGATAGATGCAACAGGCACAGTAAAAATTATTGATTTCGGCGCAACAAAAGTAGCGGGCATTACTGAAATAAAAAAAGTAAATGAAGGTATTGTAGGCACAGCACAGTATACAGCGCCAGAATATTTCCTGGGAGAAACAGGAACTAGTCAATCAGACATTTTTTCACTCGGCGTTATTGCTTATCAAATGCTATCTGGTCGGTTTCCGTACGGTACAGCTATCGCAAAAACAAATACGCCAAAATCTCAAAAACGGCTGGTGTATGCTTCTTTACTCAAAAATAGAACCTTAAATAATGAAAATAACACCCTTGGCTGGATCGATTATGCCATCAAGCAGGCAGTTGAAATAAACTTGGCAAAACGTTACGCCGAAGTATCGGAGTTTGTATACGAACTAAAACACCCTAACTCTCGTTATATTAATAAATCCAAGCCGCCGTTAATAGAACGAAACCCCGTGGTATTTTGGCAGGGAATTTCGTTTATTTTAATGTGTATCGTTATTTATCAATACATACAATAAAATTCTACTGTGCAATAAAACCCCCAAGAAAGTGCTTTATCTTAGACGCCTTCTTCGAAGTATTTTTTCTTAAATTCACAGTAGATTGTTTACCAGCTTTTATACGGTAAAAATTTTCCATTCATGGTGAGAATTACGCGATCTCCTTTTGGGTCTTCCTGTTTTTGTACATCCATACTGAAATCAATGGCGCTCATAATACCGTCGCCAAATTTTTCCTGAATCACCTCTTTTAATGTATCGCCGTACACACCAACGACTTCGTATAAACGATAAATTAGCGGGTCTTGCGGAATAGCTTCGTCCCAGGTTTTAACTGGGAATTCCATCAAGGCAGCCTTGGCACCCTCAGGCAAGTCAAGCAATTGACATAGTTTTTCTGCAGGCTCTTCAGGCATACTATTCATTCCCAAACAGGCCGATGTTACCCACACGGTTCCCATACCCAGATCACTGGCAATGTCTTCCCATGACAAACCCTTGTCTTTTTTTGCTAAAACAACCGCCTCTACCACTTCTTCTTTTTTCATGTGCCTGCTCCCATTTAACGTTTCTTAAAAGTAAACCGTTTACATAAACGGCTAATCACAGAAAGTATTTCAGCAAGCGACATGCCAGAACGAAACTCGGCAAGAATAAGTCTTATTTAGGGGGGTTAGAATAATCTAGGTTGTATAAGGCACTGGGATAATGTGCAATTTAAGTGCGCTCTAAATCCAATGTGGGGCCGATAGTGATTTTTTAATCAGTTAATTCTGCCCAAGCTGCGAAGCGAAAAACTTGGCACAGGCCGAATTAAATGGATCGTGATTATCTTTTTCTATAGGTAAGGGGGGGGCGTTTGTGCAGGCTTAATCAAAGATTGATGAGAGTCATAGATGCCACGAAGAATTAGACGCGATAAAGCTTAGGCTTGAAGCAAGCGTCGCTGGAGAAGTGACTGCATATCACGACGACCGTCAATAATCACCATGACATACACATGCGGAGCAATAACTCGATAAATAATACGGTAGGGCTTGAAATAGACTTCGCGATATTCACGCAACCCCACTGCAAGCAATTCATTCGGATAAGCGCCGCGCTCTGGGTTGTCGGAAAGGCTCGAAAAGGTCTCCTCTATTTTGTCGAGAACGTAATCAACCTTTTCAGGTGAGTCATGGGATTCGATATAGTCATATATATCCTCAAGATCGTAAACAGCATCGTCAGTCAGTAATACTTGGTAGCTCATTAGCGATTTTTGCGTCGACTACGAAGTTTGGCAACAACATCACTGGCAGGCTGAACTTTACCACTTTCGATCTGACGCGTGCCAAGCGCAAGAATCTTTAGAAGAGCCATGGTTTCTTGCGTTTGCTCATAGCTTTTGATGTCTTGCATTACCGCCTTGGCTTCACCATTCTGTGTGATCACCAGGGGCTCACCTTGGCCCGCGAGATTACGCACGATTTCTGCGGCATGCGCCTTCAGATAGCTGATCGGCTTTATTTGCTTGGATAGTTTCATAAATACCTCCCAATAAGACCAAATATAGTCCGAAATCAGGTCTTGCGTCAATTTAAACGATTTTACAAGTCTATTCTCGAGTGCACTTTAAAATTGTGAATATCCCAGAGCGAAAGGTTTCTATCTTCTTGGTACTCTTAATGTCAGTTATTTTTGTCCTAAAATATGTCCTACTATACGTTTAACATATTATCTTTTATTTCAATTAGAGGTGTTATTTTGGTCTCTATTTTTAAGGCAAAAAATGTCCGCCTGTTTGTCCTAAGGCTAGGCCTAAATCACTGATGAATCAGGAGGCTTTATCAGAGCTGCGTTACAACAAACCAATAGATGTAAGCAGGTGGACTTGCGAACCCCAAGCTACGGTGAATTTGTTTGAATTGAATTGAATTGAATTGGAGTGGAGCGGAATAAAATGAAATGCTGAAAGCCCTTACGCTTTTTCGGCATAGGCGCTATCGCACATAGGCAACGATAGAAACAAAGTGGCAGATGGAGCCAGATAAAACAAACAAGTGCCAGATACCATGGGCATGACGAAGTTTTTTCAGGTTGTCCAATATATAAAACACGATGCCAGCCGTGTAAGCAATACCGCCTATGGTTAACCACACTACGCCAGCATTGGGCATAGCTGCTTGCAGTTCAGAAAAGTTCAGTGTGCAAACCCAACCCATAGTCAGGTATATCAACATCTGTAACCACTCAATACGTTTTGGAATGAAAATATCCAGTAATATGCCAATGGCAGCGAGCAGCCATACCATCACCAACATTGTCAGGCCATTATTCTCACGTAGCGAAACCAGCATATAAGGCGTATAGGTTCCTGCGATTAACAAGTAAATAGAAACGTGATCGAGCTTCTGAAATATTTTTTTAAGTTGGGGTGGGTGAAAGCTGTGATACAAGGTGGACATGGTGTAAAGCAGGGTGAGAGTGAAGCCAAAAATGGTAAAGCTGACGATGAGCAGGGGGTTGTGTGACTGGATGCTGATGGTGAGTAGCGCACCAAAGCCAATTAAAGCCAGAGCGGCCCCAATGAGATGGGTAATGCTGTTTAATTTTTCACCGTAGTACATTGTGCATCAGTCTGAATAATTTGAAGGGGTAATATACAGCTGCGCGCTAGTTAATGGGATGAAAGCCCTCTGGAGGAAGGCCGCGATCGTTAACCAGCTTGTTATTAAATGCTAAGTCTTCGCGAATGGCAAGGGGTCAAAAGCGGTAATGGGCATCAAGTGCCGCGCCATCTTTTTCTCGTACGCAGCCTATGTAGGCGAACTAGCCCACCTACAGCATTCTGATCTTCCACGAGCGGCCTTTGATTTTTCCTGTGCTTAAACGTTCCAGTGCTTGCTCGGCGATGGCTCGTTCGACGGCGACGTAGGCTTGATAGTCAGTGATGGATATTTTGCCGATTTGTTTCCCGGGTAGGCCGGCTTCGCCAGTGAGTGCACCGAGGATGTCGCCGGGGCGGAGTTTGTCTTTTCGACCGGCGCTGATGCAGAGGGTGACCATGGGGGCTTGCAGGGCTTGAGTGCTTTGCGGTTTAAGGCTGTTGGTGGGGTGCCAGTTGAGTGGGCTGCCTTGTAGTTCTTCGATGCGTTGGGCGCGGTGGGTTTCTGCTGGCCCGACCAGGCTAACGGCCATGCCCTTTTCTCCGGCGCGACCGGTGCGGCCGATGCGATGAATATGGGTGTCGGCGTCGCGGGCAAGTTCGTAGTTGATGACCAGGTCGAGGTTATCAATATCAAGGCCGCGAGCGGCGACATCGGTGGCCACCAATACGGAGATGCTGCGGCCGGCGAACATAATCAGCACTTGGTCGCGCTCGCGTTGTTCCAGATCACCATGGAGGGCCTGTGCAGATACGCCTTGGCGGTTAAGGTCGTCGGCCACTTCTTGGCACTGTAATTTGGTGAAACAAAACACGACGCAAGATTGTGGCTGAAAGCAGGCGAGTGCTTTGCTTAACACCTCAAGGCGTTGCTCCGCTTTAATTTCATAAAAGCGCTGTTGGATTTGCGCATTGTCGTGCTGGCCTTCCACTTCGACGTGCTGGGGGTCGCGCATAAAGCGTGCGGCGAGTTTTTTGATACCGGCGGGGTAGGTAGCGGAGAATAAGAGGGTTTGGCGTTGTTCGGGGCATTGTTCAATGATTTCAGCGATGCTGTCGTAGAAGCCCATGTCGAGCATGCGGTCGGCTTCATCCAGCACCAGGGTGTTGACACCATCGAGCTTCAAGGTGCCTTTGCCCAAATGTTTCAGGATGCGCCCAGGGGTGCCGACAATAATTTGTGCGCCATGTTCAAGGGAGCCAATTTGTGGGCCGATGGGTTGGCCACCACACAAGGTCAGCACCTTGGTATTGTCAGCATTACGAGCAAGGCGGCGAATTTCCTTGGCAACCTGATCAGCCAGTTCTCGGGTTGGGCAAATCACTATGGCTTGGCAACCGAAATAGCGCGGGTTGAGGGGTGTCAGCAGCCCGATGCCAAAGGCAGCGGTTTTGCCGCTGCCGGTGCGCGCTTTTGCAATAACGTCTTGCCCAGCGAGGATAATGGGCAGGCTTTGCGCTTGAATGGCTGTCATCTCGGTGTAAGCGAGGGACTCCAAATTAGCGAGCATGTTTTCGGAGAGGGGCAAGGAAGAAAAAGCAGTAGCAGTCACGGGGCAGGCCTGTATTAAAAATATGGCGGCAGTGTAACAGTTGAGGGAGTAGAGCCCCAGTGCGCAATACTTTTAACAGGCTGTTGAAATTCTACTGACTTGGTCATCTACTGCGTTAAAACCAAGCTCAAAGTGC
>DFBZ01000167.1:0-21670 GCA_002366835.1 Gammaproteobacteria bacterium UBA3067 | reverse complement strand
GAATTTCAACAGCCTGTTAAGCCTCCTTCTGTATATCAGTTCAGAACTCCCAGTAAGTCACTGAGCTCTTCTGCTGTGACTGCGTTGGCCTTTTCACCCCCCTTACCCTGAGCATAAATGGCATCGGCCAGGGCCTGTTTTTTCTGTTGCAGGGCGATTATTTTTTCTTCTACAGTCCCTTCGGTAACCAGTTTATAAACAAAAACAGCCTTTTTCTGGCCAATGCGATGGGCTCTGTCCGTTGCCTGATTTTCAGCGGCGGGGTTCCACCAGGGGTCGTAATGAATAACGGTATCGGCGGCAGTTAAATTCAGCCCAACACCACCGGCTTTTAGGCTGATTAAGAAGACAGGAGTATCTTCTTGCTGGAATTTTTCTATGGCGGCATCTCGGTGGCGTGTTTGTCCGGTGAGCTTGCTATAATCAATATTGCGGGCTTTTAATTCGGCTTCAATCAGCCCCAGCATTTTAGTGAACTGGGAAAATAATATAATTTTACGACCCTCTGCGACCATTTCCGGCAGCATCTCCATCAGCAAATCGAGCTTGGCACTTTGGTCGACCATTTTTGCCTGGGGCAAAGAGACAATGCGCGGATCACAACAGGTTTGGCGCAGTTTCAATAGGGCATCGAGAATCATAATCTGGCTGCGGGCAAGACCTTTACGCGCGATTTCTTCACGCACTTTTTTATCCATTGCCAGGCGTACACTTTCGTATAGATCGCGCTGCTTTTCCTGTAGCGCAACCGTTGAAATAATTTCTGTTTTTTCTGGCAGCTCTGTGAGCACTTCTTGTTTTGTACGGCGTAACAGGAATGGGCTGAGTCGTTTGTTTAATTGATCCTGCCGGTAGCCGTCCATTTCATTTTCGATGGGTTTTCGGAACAGCTGGTTAAAATGGCTTAAGTCGCCTAAAAAGCCAGGCATTAAAAAATGATAGATTGACCATAACTCACCGAGGTGGTTTTCCATCGGTGTGCCTGTCAGGCAAAGGCGATGCTTGGCTTGAAGTTGATAAACAGTTTGTGCGGTGCTGGACTTGGGGTTTTTAATATACTGCGCTTCGTCCAATACGATGTAGTGAAAGTGTTGCTGCAATAATGTTTCGTGATCACGGCGCACCAGCGGGTAGGTGGTGAGAACAATATCGTGCTTGTCGATTTGATCAAACAGCCCATGGCGCGCGCCACCGTGGAGTATCAGCAGGCTCAGGTCTTGAGCAAAACGTTCAATCTCTCGCCGCCAGTTGCCCACCAGGCTGGTGGGCGCGATGACCAGTGAGGGGGATTGCATGCGTCCACTTTGTTTTTCAAGCAGTAGGTGGGCAATGGTCTGCACGGTTTTTCCTAGGCCCATGTCATCAGCGAGAATGCCATTAAACTGGTACTCTCGTAAAAATTGCAGCCAGTTCAAACCCGTCTGTTGGTAGGCCCTCAGTTCGGCATGAAAGTTTTCCGGGGGTTTAACGGCCGCAATGCCTTTAAAATCGTGCAGTCGCCTTGTGAGGTCTTGCAGCTCTTCTGCGCCGTGCCAACGTAACTGTGGATCATTCAGCAGGTCGTTCAGTTGAATGCCCTGGTGCCGAGATAAAAGCAATCGGCCTTCATCATCGAGGGTTTCATGGTCATAGAGCTCTATCAGGGTTTCAACCATGGGAAGAATGCGTTCACAGGGCAGCTTTAACCAGTGGGAATCCCCATTCAGAACCAGTATGTGTTCCTGTTCCCGCAAATAGCTGCGAAGTGCTTGCACGCTCTCATATTCGGCCAACATACTGACTAAAGTGGGTAAGAGGTTGAGTTGTTCACCGTTAAGTTCAATGCCGAAGCTGAGGGAAAACCAGTCGCTGCCCTCCGATTCTTCCAGCTCGGCATGCCATTGACTGGGTTCTTCGAAACTGAGTTGAAAGCTATCGTCAGTAATAATTTCCCATGCTTGTTCCTGGAGTTTAGGAAATTCATGGCTTAATAGTTCCGACCAGCGTTCAGCCGACTCCCGGAGGGATTCCGCCTCTGGCAGCCAGACAGTGCTTCCAGCTTGCACCGTTTCATTTCCATCATGGGAATTAGCCGTTTGGGCTTGAAGCTGCTGCAAGTCGAGAGAAAGAAGTGTGTCTGCTGCCGACTGTTCAGTTTTTAAATCACGCTCGATATGGTAGATGGTATTTTCTTGCTGGAGCGTGATGGATTTTTCCGTATGCTCATCTGTAAGGTTTACCGTGCCATAGTTAAACTCCAGTAGAGCGCAGTGAAAACGTCTTGTGGGGCCGTGGGGGTCGGTATGATCAAGGGCTTCTTCCCGACTGATAAGCCGAAGCTGGAATTTAGGCTTTTCGTTTTTGATGCTGATTTTTTTAAGATCCAGCTCAACAGGCGTTGGCAGATCATAGCTGGGCATATCGATCAGAAAATGCCGACTGACCTCTTCCAGTTTTTCTTTGGGGATGAGGGGAGCAGCCAGAAGGGCGGTAATTTGTTGTAAGTCCAGGCTCCCAGTTTCCAGCTCACCAAGGCAGTTGTTCTCAGCATCGCAATACCACATTGAGCCCACCTTGAAAATATCCGTAGCACTGGGTTCAACGCGGTGTTTAAGGCGTTTGCCGTGCTTTTCTTCTATCCACTCAAAGCTAAGGGTTCTGTTTATTCCACTTTGCACTGCTTGAGTATCTTTGTCATGAAAATGGCAGCGGCCGCTATCGAGAACTTTCCGCAAGGCGAGTTGACCGAGATCACCGCTGAGGATGTAACGACTGCCGTGATAACGACCATATACGCCATGGTTTTCCTGATCGTTAACCAGCAGAGCAATATCCCTATCCTCGGGTGAGATGAAGTCACTGCTATAACCATACTGAGGTAGATGATCAAGGGAATAGTCGGCGGCTTTGCCGTAGCCCCCTTTTTTTAAACGACGCACTTTTTTAACTGACATGTTTAGTGTCGCACCGCTGATACTGGGCTCAAGAATGTAGAGCAGCAGGAATTGCGAGGAGACTTGCTGTCTGTTGGTATTTTGAGAGTCAGGGTGTTGATGGGAGCCGAGTTGCTGAAGCCAGGCATCGACCGGATCTATATGCGGTTTGTCTTTTGTGGTGGCTTGTTTATCCAGAAAGTGAAACATTACGGATGCCACATGCTTACAGTTCCTAGCCATAGGGCATGAGCAGAGCCCAAAAAAGGAGTCATCTTCCTTGTTGATCTCAATGGACTGATTGTAAACCCGCCTCCCCCGTACGACTGCATTGATACGAATGGAATGAAAATCTTCAGCAGAGGTGACTTTTAGCACGTAGCCAGTTTTATAATTTATTAGGCCGCGTTGGGCGCTTGTCGCACCGCATAGGTTGATGATGGTGTTTTGGTCCATGGGCTTTCTACTGCTAGGTAAAGATGATAATGGTGTTGCGCGTTGCCTTATTGTACCTATTATTAAAGAGGGTGCTCTATCGATGACAATCGCTCTGGAGTCAAAATACTGTTATAGTGCGCCACTCTATCCAGCACACTTCAGTCTGTGCTTTTCGCTTTGGATCCTTATCCTTTGCAAATCAATCTGTTCCCTCCTGGACTGTGGCATACATATATATGTGTGAGCAGGCGGCAACCTAACCCTAAAAGGGTCTTTATACATGTCATTTGAATCCCTCGGCTTACGAGCCGAACTGCTGCGTGCCGTTTCGGAAAGCGGCTACAGCACCCCTACGCCTATTCAGCAACAAGCCATTCCTGCAGTATTGGAAGGCCGTGATTTAATGGGTGGTGCACAAACAGGCACGGGGAAAACCGCTGGTTTTACTTTGCCATTGTTACATCGCCTGATGGAGCAGCCAGCGCGGGAAGGCAAGGGCAAGCGCCCTGTTCGAGCCCTGGTGTTAACGCCTACCCGTGAGTTGGCGGCTCAAGTGGGAGAAAGCGTTGAAACGTACGGTAAGCATTTACCGTTGAAATCTGCCATTATTTTTGGCGGCGTAAAAATTAATCCACAAATTGAAAAACTACGCCGTGGCGTGGATATTCTGGTGGCCACGCCTGGGCGTTTACTCGACCACGCCCAGCAGCGTACGGTTGATTTGCGTAATGTGGATATTCTGGTTTTGGATGAAGCCGACCGTATGCTGGATATGGGTTTTATTCACGACATCCGTAAAGTGCTTGCGCTTTTGCCGCAAAATAAACAAACACTGCTGTTCTCGGCAACATTTTCGGATGATATTAAAAGGCTGGCCAACGGCTTAATGAATGATCCGGTACTTGTGGAAGTGGCGCGTCGTAATACCGCTTCTGAGCGGGTTGAGCAGGTGGTGCATCCCGTCGATAAAAGCCGTAAACGCGAGCTTTTATCTTTTCTTATCGGCAGCAATAATTGGCATCAGGTATTGGTGTTTACCCGCACCAAACATGGCGCAAACCGCTTGACGGAACAGCTGGGTAAAGATGGCATCACCGCGGCAGCAATTCACGGCAATAAAAGCCAAGGGGCGCGTACGCGGGCTTTATCGGAATTCAAGGAAAATAAAATTCGCGTTCTGGTGGCCACTGATATTGCTGCACGCGGGCTTGATATCGACCAGCTTCCCCATGTGGTGAATTACGAATTACCCAATATTCCCGAAGACTATGTGCATCGCATTGGGCGAACAGGTCGTGCGGGTAATGAAGGCGAAGCCATGTCATTGGTGTGTGTCGATGAGCTGAAGTTGCTGAGAGATATTGAACGCTTGATTAAGCGGGATATTCCCAAAGTGGTGATTGATGGTTACACGCCTGACCCCAGCATTAAGGCTGAGCCAATTCAAAATGGGCGTCAGCAGCGTAAACCGCGTAACAATACCAGCAACCGCCGACCTGGAAATGGAGGCGGAAATGGCAACGGTTCACGTCGCCCAAGGCGATCGAGTGCGGCGTAGTTGGGTTTAGAAAGCCCTGATTAATTCTGGACGAGGTGGGTGGTTTAACTTACTCAGATTTGAGGCGCCAACCACCCGCCTCTTCTCCCGTTTTATATACCTTGTCTGCGCTGCTCAAGGCGCTCGGCTAACCAAACCTTGATAATGGATTGACGCGTTACACCTAAACGTGTTGCCTCTTTATCAAGAGAGTCAATCATCCATATCGGAAAATCAACATTAACCCGTTTCTGTTGCTGATTGCTTCGTTTGGCAGACGATAAATCCAGATCATCCAGAATATCCTCTTCACCTGCGTCAAATTTCTTATCAAAATCTTCAGCTTTCATAGAGCTCTACCTCTCTTTTTCGTGCCCGCCGCACAGATATAATACGAACATTGGAACCCCGATAAGTGATAACGGCAGACCAGTGCCTTTGGTCAATTTTGGCAATAATCAGCGAGCGCTGCTCATCCGTAAATTTGGCAGTAATCTCTAGTAAATCAAGGTCGTCCCATAGAGCTTGGGCAGATTTAAAGTCAATCCCATGTTTTTCAAGGTTTATTTGACTCTTAGGATGATCAAATTCAAAGTTAATCATACATTAAAATTATACCTTTTTTATACCTAAGGCAAATGGGGTTTGGGGCTGTTTGCGTGATGGGTTTAAGTTAGCCAAGGTGACAGCCTGGGCTTTTGTCCAATCGACATAAGCACTGGAGTCGAGCTTTTCCCAGAAAGCACGCACTTCCGCTTCATTTTTAAACTTAGGGTTCTTTTTAACTTTACGCATAAATAAGGCTCTCTTTCTGGTGTGGCGGTGCAAACTGTATGCTCTCAGCATGCGATTTCACGCTCTCACAATATCAGCTACCTCCTGTTCCGACAGCATCCGGCTTTGCCCTGGTTTCAGCTCGGCATCCAAAATGAGGGGGCCAATGGCGAGGCGGTGTAAAGTTAGCACCTTATTTTGAAAACGCCCGAACATGCGTTTGATCTGATGGTAGCGCCCTTCTCGTAAGCTCACTTCGGCTTCGTAGTCGCTGAGAATTTTTAGTTTTGCGGGCCGCGTGGTGATGCCTTCGTAATCGAAAAATAGCCCTTGGGAAAAAGCCTCTACATAGCGACTATCGAGTGGTTTTTCCAGGGTGACGCGGTAGCGCTTGTAGATGTTGTTTTCTGGCGAGGCGATAAAACGCGACCAGCGGCCATCATTGGTAAGCAGTAATAAGCCGGTAGAATTAAAATCAAGACGGCCCGCGATATGTAAATCAGAATGATCCCCTGGCTCGAGTAAATCGATAACAGTTTTGTGCTGCGGATCTTTGGTTGCGCTCACCACACCTGCGGGTTTGTTGAGCATGAGGTACTTTGGCTGAATGGCCTGTAGCACCTGCTCGTTGACGGCGATATGGGAAAATTCATTGACCAGCATCTGGCCGTTATTGGCCACGCTTTTATCTACTCGCACTTGGCCGCGGGCCAGCAGGAGTTTGACTTCTCGTTGCGGGATGTTGAGTTGGCGGCTAATAAAACGATCTAATCGCGCTTGTTTTGATCTCATAAAAATAAGCGCGATATTTTTTGAATGTGCTTTACCACATTAAGTCGTCGGGGATTTGATAATCCGCATAGGGGTCATCTTCATCAACTTGCTCATCTTTGCCGGTATTTAACACCACGACAAAGCCGGCATCACGCTGGGCTACTTTTTCAGCCACTTTTTTTGGCACCAGTGCGTAGCTTTCACCTAAATGGGCAATAGCAATAAAACCGCTAATAAGTTGTGATTGCTGGGCGGCATCCACATAGATTTTTTTGACCGTTTTGCCATCGCTGAACTGATAGGCAATGTCGCCTTTGGCATTTTCAATTTGATTGCTTTGAATTAATTGTTTGATCTGGGCGAGCACTTCTTTTTGCGCGACTTGTTCATTTCTTTGTTGATTCAGTGCCTTATCGCGTGCGAGTTTTTCCTGTTTGGCTTGTTGCGCTAATTTTGCCGCTTCATCAACTCCTGAGGTATTGGTTCTTTTGGCGTGTTGTTGCGCCTTTTTAAGGGTTTTGGCTTTTTTCTTATCAACCAAACCTGCCGTCATTAACTGTTCTTGTAAAGATTTTGCCACGTGATAACCCTCCTGCTGATTGTTTGAGATGCTGTACGGTATTTCAAAGCTGGGGGTCGGTCAATGCGGAATCTCTTAAATCAGGCTTCTTCCCGTGCTTTCGCCCGCTGAAGTGCTTCACGCCCCTGTAGGCGCTGGGCATAGGCTTTGAGGTTTTCTTGTGGAATGTCCTGTTTAAACGTGATTGCCCAAAAAAGGGTATGGCCTAGCAGAATGTCCACGGCCTGAAAATCATCGCCGAGTATATAAGGTTTATCCCCCAGGCCTTCGCTAAATAGTGTTAGGGCGTGTTGGAATTCCCACTGTGCGGTGGGAATGACGGCTGGCACGCGTTTTTCCTCAGGCAGCACAAAGGTATGTTTTCCTATGGTCCATAAGGGTTGCTCCAGCTCGCACAGGGCAAAATAGCTCCAGCGATCATAGTGCGCGCGCTGAGTTGTGCCAGGGCTGGGAATCAGTCCGCAATCAGTGTGTTTATCGGCGAGATAGGTGGTAATGGCACCGGATTCGGTCAGTATTACGCCATTCTCTACAATAGAGGGGACTTTTCCACCGGGATTAATCGCCAGATATTCCGGCGACTTCAAGCCTTTCTGGTCGGGGCTGAGGGCAATGTATTCGTAATCGAGCCCCAGTTCTTCCAGTAACCAGGTAATGCGGGTGGAGCGTGAGCGCGGCAGGCCATAGAGCTTGATCATGTTTTTCTTTCCTGTTTGTTCGGTGTGCGGCTGACCTATCTTAGCGCTTATTGAGAAACGCTAAGCTCTGATTTTAAGACAAGTGTATTATTTTTTTTACTTTTGCGACCAGTCAAGGCGAATGTCCCACTTGTAAAAGAACTGCTCCGGTAGCGTCGGTGAGGTTTTATTATCGATGCTTTTATAAACATGATCGGGTGCTTGTGCCGTGGCATCGCGACCAAAGATGTAATCCTGATCTTCGACGATCACGCGGTAAGATTTGTTGAGTAATAAAGCGCGATTTTTTGAGGGTGTTATAAGCGTATAAACGTCTTTCGCTTTGTTGACCTTTTTGGTATTCACCTGCCCATTTTTTTTGAACCAACGTTTTTCCATTTCTGGATTATTTCGGAATTCACTGCCACCGGCTACCCGTTCCAAATAGGTGAGAATTTCGCCTTTTTGTTCGCCACGATTGGGCGCATCGGGCATGCCTTTTAAATTAATATATCCCCAACCTAAGGCACCGTCTATTTTTCGTGGAAAGGAAAATGTTTTATCGATAGTGGAGCCAATAGAGTTATGGCAGCCCATGCAGGAGACATTTTCTTCATGGGTGTAAGTTCGCAAACGTCCGTTTTTATCTTCAATAAACCCTTGTATTGCCCAGCCCATGCCATTGTCGAGACCATGGTCATGAAGGTTGGTATACCCTGGAAGATAACCTTCATTTTTGGCATAGGCTTCTTCGCGATAAAATTCACGCATTGACACCAGCGGGTAATTTACCCATTTTTTAATATAACGAACTTCTTTCATACGCCGAGAAAATATGATCTCGCCATTTTTATCAATATCCAAATAGCGGACAGTATGTAGAAATTCTGTTTTTACGGGATAGGTGCCAGGCTGCATAAAATGATCACTAGCTGCACCCACATAGCGATTTAAAACAATAATTTTATTAATCGTATTTAATGTACCATCGTTGTCTAAATCTGCTTGTAGAAGTTTTTCATCCAGTATGTCGGTGGAAATTTCATTTAAACCTTTAATATTGGCTTCAACAATGGCCAGGTTGGCACGATATACCTGCTCGGAATATTGGCCGCTGCTATCGCTGCGGTAGTCCTTATCTAAACGAATCATGACATCATCGGTGCTGCCATTGGTGGGCCAAAAGGTGCTGGGGAAGGGTTTGTAATTAAATGCGACCCAATGGCTGCCGTCTTTGGCAATGCCATTTTCTTTAAAGGCCAGTGGGCCTTCTTGCAAGTTTTTTAAGTCAGGAATCCAGCCTTTAAATTTGGTTTTTTTCAGACGTTCAGCCAGTTCAGAATAATTATCTTCACGCACCCATTGAGATATTTCCTGATCGGTAATTTTAGATACCCGCTGACTACGATTTTCAAATAAATTTTTCCAGTGGTTGGTGTTGCCTTTGGGGCTGAAACTATAGGCGACTTGTAAGTCACCATCATTCATGGTGTTTTCACGGCCTTCGATGGCATTTTGATGGCAAACGTAACAAGGGTTATGTTTACTTTCTGTTTTGGTATAACACATGGGTGGAATAATCGCCTCCCGGTTATACATGGCGTTCACGGGGTGAACGGCCGGTTTTGGAGAAATCACAGAATTACTATCTTTTAATGCGTTAATTAAGGCTTGGTAGTGGTGGAGGTTTTGTGCTTTTAGTGGAGAGACAGTGAACAACAAAAGAACGATAAAGAGCATTTTTCTTAACACTGGGAAAACCTTCTGCTTTAAAACAGGGAAATAAAATTACTTTTTGCAGTACAGAATAAGTCATCCCTGACTCGTGCTGTATGGTACAAAATAACGTAATAACACCGTGTTCAGTTGGTTACGATGCTAGCATTTGCCTTTGCAGCAAATACGGGGCCGCTCCTTATGCCCAGCTCTCGCGTGAAATATTGTTCTTGCGAGAACTTACTGAGGGAGGGTGGCCCCAAACCCTCAGCACTTTGTGAAAACTATTCTGCTGTTGGTGCAACAACGCCAGAAAGATCAAAAACCCACAAAGCATCACCAAAACCATCTTCGTACAGAGTAATATCTGTACTGTCAGGGTGCTGAACCGACACAACGAACTGGGAAGGTTGGGAGGGGTTGAAGATCATTCCGGTTGCTTCTGATCCATCTGTTTTAATACTCATAAAGTGATCGATAGATTCGGCAACCCCATCGTTATTGGTATCGCGAGCAAACCAGATATCACCACCCACTGCGGAACCATTGGGTGCGTCTTCAACAATAAAGATATTGCCGTTCGCGTCTTGGGCAAGGTTATCCGGTGAATTCAATACGGCGGTTGTTGCTGGAAAACCTGCATTTTTGGGTGTGGCTAGATCGCTGGCAAACACCCGTACTTTTGCAAAGCGCTTTCCTAATACTTCTACCGAGTAAACGCGTCTTTCAGAGGTTGCGGTAAAATAGATAACCTCGCGTCCATTAGCGAGACGGCCAATTTCCATGTCTTCGGGGCGACCAAAAGGGGTGGCATTGACTTCGTCTGCAGCACAGCGCCCACCAAAGGTCTCTGGGTTGTTACAGGTGTCAGAGATTCCGTTTTTAAAGGGGTTCACTTCGGTTGTCGCATTACCGCGCCTGTTAGCCAGCTTGACCCACCGGGCTAGGCCGGTACGTGTTGCCCCTTCGTTCATTTCAGCATCCCAGTTTGCGCTCGCATCGCCTTTAAATTTCCTCACTTTCAACACAAATACTTCACTGCCTTGTGAGTAATCGGAGGGGTCAGAAAAAACGATTTTATACAGGGAGCCAGAGTTCCACTCATCGACGAAATAGAGGGTTTTTCCATCAGCACTGAAACGCAGCCCTTCATGGGATACATTTGGAATACTGTTTAATTCACGAATCTGGATTTCAGATGGCGCGGCCATGGGGTTTAAGACTTCGATGATACGGCCTTGGCCTGACCATTCTTCACCGAGAAGAACGGTGTTGTTGGGTGTGAATGTTGCTGGGTCGAAGGAACCCCAGTCAGCACTCCAATCAGACGTCGTGCCACGCACACCTAAGCCATTGCCCTGAAACAATACTTCTGCCTTGTCGTTTTCAATATCGTAGCGGCTCAGCCCCGCGCCCATGGGGGTTTCATGAGGAATAAAGAGAAATTTGCCAGTGGGATCAAAAGCAATCATATCCCACATGGAAGCAAGGCTACCAACGCCAGCAACACGTACTACTGACTGGGTAATATCCGCTTCAATTTCTGACATGCTGGTGAGGTTGCTTTGGCTGATGCCTGCAGGGGTTACCCAAGGTTGGTTAATTTCAGCATCTGAAGAAGCCTTTTTCCCGTTCTCATCGGCCAATACTGTGGCAACAGGTGCAGACTCGGTCAGCGGCGTAAAGAAAATGTCGGTACCTGAAAATGCCAGGGGTGATACAGCAAACGCAACACCACTTGCCAGCAGCTTTACAGTGAATTTTTTCATTGCTTACTCTCCTCTTCAGAATTGAATTACCCAGAACGGGGGCGCATTACTGCTTGTGAGAGGCATTAAATAGAGGCCGCCCGAAGCACTTTGAAAGTCAGCGCTGGCGAAAGATTAGAGGCAAAATGCTAAGCAATTATGACAAATTGTTTCCTAATTACCATTCAAGCTACGCCAAGTTTTAGGCGTCTTTATGGCATTGGGGGCGTTGAAAGAGCGATATAGGAAAGCTTGGGAGGAAAAGCCAAACGGGCATAAAATCACTGATGCCCGTTTGGAAAGTATTGCAGGGGGAGCTACCAGGTGGCGGTGTTACAAACATCCTCAAAACAAACCTGAAATTCCGTGCAGCTGGTGTATGTCACGGTGGCTACAGAAAAGTTTGCCCCGGTAATACTTAAAGCGCCACTGCTGGGTACACCTGTAGGGCAATCCAGCATAAAAGGGGCGGTGGTATCAATAATAATGGAACCCAAGTCTGGGTCATACACGGTGGCGGAAACATCCCAGCCGAAGCTGTCACTACCTAAAACCGTCATATCCTCTATGCGGTAGGTTCTGCCATCAGTGCCTACGAAGTCGGATTGAATACTGCAGGGATCATTGCCGTCACAGACTATGGTCATGTTTTCAATAGTTTCCACGACCTGTTCGCCGGTTGTTGGATCTGTAAAAGCGATGGTGAAGTTCTGGTAAACAGCGGTGAGGCCGCCACCGCCGGTAAAGTTGATGGTGGCTGTGCCATTAAAAGTGCTGGTGCTATCTTCTCGGCAATCACGGAAATTCATGGTCACGGTGCCGTTTTCAGGGTATGTCTGGTCAGCGCTGTTGGCGATGCTATCGTCAGCGGTCACTAATATCGTACCTCCAAACGTACAATCCAGCGTTTCCTGATAAGCACTGGGTAAGCTACTGTTGCTTAGATACTCAAGAGCCTGGGGTAAGTTGTCGATGATAATGTTTTCAGCCAGTTCATAGCTGGTAGTGGTTTGTATGCCCACGGGAAAAGCTGATAGCGCTTCTGCTCCACCCCCACCCCCTGTGGCAGGGAGTGGAGCAGTCGCCTCTGTTGCACCCTCTGTAGCAGAGCGTGCCAATTGTTCGGAGTTGTCAGTGGTGATCGTAGCCTGTACTTGGCTGCCGCTATAGGTGGTCGCGCTACTTCCGTCCCCCCCGCCTCCACCGCCACAGCCGATGATTGAAAGAGCAACACACAAAGGTAGGGAATATAAAATTTCTCGTTTCATAATTAATCTGCCTTTTAGCTTGGGAAAGGTTGTGTAACGCGTTGAAGGTGATGTGATTAAGCGGGCGCATTATTCTGCCTCTGCTTTTGATCGATAAGCATATTAGTTGAAAGGGAGCTTTACGGTAAGTGTTTTGTAAGGGTGTGAGTAACATCACAAAATAAGGTGGGAGTAGTCGAAAGAGCGCTTGTTCGCTTCAACAGCCTGTTAAAGGCCCAGAGTAAGCAAACAAACCCGGCGAATAAGGCCGGGTTTGTTTGTGTCGAATAACAGCGCTTAGAAATAACGCCTAAAACATAAAAGAGTCATTACATTATTTTCTGGGTTTCTTGCTATTACCAGAGCTAGCGATATAGCTAAAGGTATTGCTGGCTGTAGACACATTGCCTGCTTTATCCACCGCATCCACGGTGTAGCTATAACTGCTGCCACTTACCAGGTTGCGATCAGAGTAGTCAGTGGTACTGCGCTGGGCGATTTTTATCCCATTTCGGAACACCCGATAATAGGCTACACCACTCACCGCATCTGTGGAGGCAGACCAGCTCAGGCTCAGTGCTTTACGTTTGGCACTGCCGTTTAAGTTGGCGGGAGCCGTGGGGGCCGAGCCATCGAGATTTACCATTCCTGTGGTATTTGCAGAGCCGTGATTATTGGAGCTGATTGAGCCTGTGAACTGATAAGAGCCATCGCTACTGTCGATGGAAGTATCCACTTTCAGCGTCACCGTGCCGCTTGCTCCGGGCGCCAAAGATAAACCGGAAGAAGACAGGCTGGAAACCAGGCTGCCGGTATCGGCTGCAAGGTTAAAACTGGTGCTGGCGCAATCACTGCTGTCGTTGTTTTTAACGTTTAGCTTGTAAGTAAACTGCTCGCCAGGGGTGCCGCTTTGGTTGGCGGGAGAGAGGCTGAAGGAGGGGTTTGCAGGGCTACAGTTCGAGCTGGAGTCCCAGCTAGATGAGATAGATACATCGGCAAAGTTGCCATTAATGCCATGAAAAGTGACTGAAAAGCCACTGCTGGAATCGGCAAAGGTTTCACCAACAGTTAGAGCTTTAATGAAGTGGGTTTTATTGCTGCCACCCTTAAAGCTATGGATGCTGAGTTTATTGGCGTAATCGCTTTTTACGCCATAGCTGCCGATGGTTTGGCGAAAGGAGATATAGTAATCCCCACCTGATGCCCTTGTATGGGTGAGCAGCTGAATGCCCGGGTTGTCGCTACGTTGATCCAGCTCTAGTGCGCCAATGCTAAACGAGTTGCTGCCCACGCCGCTTACATCAACACTGCTGCCAGGGAAAGCCGCTAACCACCCCATTTGTGATTGGTGTGGTGCATTAAACTGATTCCAGTAAGCCGAAGCCCCCATAATACCCGAAGAATCACCGTACTCGCTTTCCAGAGAGCCATTATTGTCCGTATCCGTACCCGCATGATGCATGGACAGATTGTGGCCTAGTTCGTGGCTGTAAAGACCGCTCCAATTATAGGCAATCCAGGCACGGCACGAATCACCACAGCTTAGGTTTCCAATCCCTACCCAGCCGCATTGCGTTAGCTGGTCATATTTGGGCAGAACAAAGACTTTATGCTGGTATTGGCTTAAATCTAAACCAGCGGCTTCGGCAGCCGCTTCCGCCTTGTGGGCCCAGTCGTAATAATCGCAACTTGCCGTGGCGTCAGCGTTAATGGTAAACGGGCCGAATACATCGGCTTGGCCATCGCCATCGGTGTCGCGATTAAAGCCCAGTTGGCCATTGGAGCTTGCTTCGAATTGTGCGGCCATTGATTTGCTATTGTCGTAAAGATCTCCCGAAGTGACAGCGATACTGCCCACGCTGTTCACCCCATTTTTCATGCTTACCAGCAAGGTAATGGCTTTTCTTTCTACCATAGCCCCTGCCAGGGCATCGCCGCCACTTGTATTGGTAGTACTGATGCTCTCATCGCTAGATGCCTCGGCATCTATATTTTCTACCTGAAAAACGCGGCCCTTACTACGGCCCTGAATACTGACCTTTGTTCCAGGCGCGAGATTTTTAGGTGGCAGGCCGGAAAAATCCATTTTAATCGGAACTTGTTGATTACCAGGGTTAAGGAAATATTGGTACTCGCCTTTATCAGAGTCCATGTAATCAATATGAACGACTTCCACTGTCCCAGTTAGTTTGTTCTGCGGTGCATCTTCGTTGGCTGTAAAAGCCAGGCTTGATACGCTGCTTGTTGCAATTAAGGCTAATGTTACAGCCAACCCTGGGATTTTTAACTTCATTGCGTCACCTGATATTTCGTATGATGAGAGGGGTAGGCACCAATAATGGCGGCTATAAACAATGGTAGTTAAGTTTGTAACAGGTCGTTAAAGGGAACTTTTGGAAATGCGGGCCTGCTCACAAAAATCGGCCTAACTGGTTAATATTTTTAAGAAGTTGTGAGCGGTGTTGCACTTTTAAAAAGAAAGGAGGGGAGGAAAATAGGGAGGGCTGGTTTACGGCAGGAAAGCTTTATTTGGAAAGTATTATTAAAAAGGCTAGAAAATAATTGTTGAACCTCAAAAACTAAAAAAGCCGGCAAAAGCCGGCTTTTTATTAGAGCGTGTTAAGAAAGTTTAGTTAAAACGCTTTCTCAAACCTAACCCTGCTAAACCCAAACCTAACAGCATCAAGCTGGAAGGTTCTGGTACTGGAACACAGCCGGGACCAACGCAGCCTGGATCGGTACCACCAAATTCAGAGATATGACTAATTCTTGTGATATCAATTGTTGCGCCCTGGCCTAGAACTTCGAGGTCAATGACAGCGTATGACATAGATGCCAAGTTTTTGTATAGAACGTGGCTATCACCAGAAAAATTTCCGCCACCCAGTTTAACTAGAAAGTAGTCGGGGCTAGTTTCTAGTGCTTGCGCATAAATATTTGTTTCACCATCAACGGTGCTCCAAGAAAATCCCTCATCAATTTCATCTTCAATTTTACCATCAAATGAAACGCCAAAACCAAGCTCGCTCTCTACCCAAGCCTCTTCACTAGCTTCACTGCTGTTTGCTAGAGTGGTGGTTTCCATAATAGTGTCTACAGCACCGACATCGGTAGAACCAATAGTATAAGACCAGCTTGTCGTAGACAGTGCTAGACCGAGTGCTAACCCAACCAATTTCGCAATATTTTTAGTTTTCATTATTTCTCTCCAAAGATTTAAGTCGATTGTTCGACCACCATCTTAAGAAAAGCAAAACTTGTGCCAGATGCCTAAATGATTGACTGTAAAAGAAGTTATTATGCTTGGTGTAAGTAAAGGCTCCGTTGTGTAAAAAAAATGGACACTTCGTTACCCTCTGCTTACAAAGACAAAAATTAAAGTGCAAAAAAGTCAAGTGGGAAATGTAAAATATTTGTTAAAGAAGTTAGTCGCTTGGCCATATTTGTTTAAAAAATATACGCCCTTTCTAACGCTGGAGGTCATTATTGTACTTTTTCACAAGGTTGCAATTTAACGCCTCGGGTTTTTGGCATTAAAAAAAGTGTAAAAAATACTGACGCTAGGCTGTTTTTCGCTCTATGGTTACCAATAAATACCCAGAAAAACAAAGGCTTATAATTTTACACTTTGTTGTTCGGGGTGTTTTTCTCTACCACGGGAGAGCCTGTGGCCATGAGGGGGGCTTGGGGTATTTTCAGTTCTGTAGCTGGCCGGAGGGCGAAATCTCGGCTTCTGGTTTGAGCAGAAGTTTCTCAAGCCTCACTTCGGCAATATTTGAATAATCAAACGCTGTTAGGCCGAAATACTGCGGGATGTCGCTGCGGCTAAGGCTGAAGTTTTTGCCTTGTTTGCGGAAGGTATAGCTTAGTTCTTTATTACCCTGTTTGATTCTCAGGTTTGTGGTGATCGGCTTTGGGTCTTCTGCGGTCGTTTCGTCGCTGAGCTCTGTAATACGCAGGTTGTTGATGGCTGAGAGCAGTTTTTGCACACTTTCTTGATTCAGCTCGCCTTGCAAGTCAGCACTGAGCTGCCATTTGTCCTGTTGTTTTTCCAGGCTGTAATCTGGCCCTTGAATGCCTGATATGTTCTGGGCTGCCAGTAGGTTTTTGTCGAGCCATTGATCATCTTCGGCGGGCAGGTCGAAGGTGTTGAGTTTTGCGCTGTAGACGGCTTCTTGCCCGGCTTTGCGCACATGCACTTTGCGAAAATCGGGGGAGGTGCCGATAAAGAGTTCGGCTTTAAGCTGGTCACCTTGGTAGAGCTGGAGGTGGCGCTGGTGCTTGTTTTTGCTTACTTCAAAACGTTCGTGGCTGCTGTTGGTGGTGGCGATGGGCCAGCCAGTTTGTAAGGTTTCGAGTTTTCCTACCAGACCATGGAGTTTGGCCTTATCGGCGGGTAGCTGTTCCAGCTTCGGGAGTAACCAGTTATCCCCCTTTTTGAGCAGCGTGGCGGCACTGCCCTCTTGCTGGATGGTAATTTTATCTATTTGCGCCATATCTAAACTGAGTAGTGTTTGGCTTTGTCCACTTTGTGGCGCGTTGTGCTTATTGAGGTATAAACCAGCGCCAATAAGAATTTGCAGCACGAGTACGGCGCTTAACCCGATGACATGTTTGTTCATAGTTCTGCTCCCTTAATCTTTCTTCAATCTTTAATTATGGCGAGGTAGGCTTGTTGGCGTTTATGCTGTCGGCGCTTCTGGATGAGCGCGACGATACCCAGGGCGATGGCGGCTAGCGCATAATTAAGGTATTCCCAAAATAGTTGGGCCTGGTGTTCCATGGGCGGCAGGGTGCGGTTGAAGTGGCTGCGGGAGCGAATGCTCAGTAGGCCAGCATCTTCCAGTGACCAGTCTACGCTGTTGGCCAGTAGTTGCTGGGCACCGAGGTATTCACCACCGCTGGCGGCACTGGCCAGTTGGGTGACTTGATCACGCAGGAAATCGTTGGAGCTGAAAAGAATAATGCGGGCAGATTCTGGTGAGCGGGCAATCACGCTGGATACCACGCCGATATCTTCTGCTTTATTTTCATCTTGCTCACGGGGGTTTACTGCGGCTTTATCTTCATCAGCGTTTTGTGCCAATAAGGGGGAGCTTTTGCCGGCGAAGTAGGAGTCGAAGCGCCCAGCGCTGATAATGCCCAAGGTGTGACGTTTTTGTTCACCTTCAGGTTTGAAGCTACTGAGGCCCTGGTTATCCAAACGCGGCATGATGTCTAAGGAGTTTGATAGCCAAGATTGCTCGGAGCTTTGCAACAGCGTTGTGAGCTGGCGTTCCCCTTGTTTCTCTTTATCCACGCTGATGGGAGATGCCCAAGTGATTGAAAGCTGAGGCAGGTCGGCGGTGATGGCGTTTTCTTGGTTCAGGCCATTGCCGCGCAGGTCGATAAAATAGGGGTAGTCGAGCATGCGCATTTCCTGTATTTCGAAGCCGCCAATATTGCGGGTGACGGGGACGGGAAAGGCGGCGTTTTGCGGGTCGAGTACAAGCTCTTCTTCAATAGCCAGGCCGTGGTGCTCAAGCCAATTTTCGAGGCCGCTGCTGTGTTTTTCCATGCCGAGACGGCGATTGCTAAAGCTGACGGAATAGGGAGAACTGGCCAGTATCACGGTGCCACCCTGCATGAGGAACTGGTCTACCGCAAAGAGCTGGTTTTGATCGAGTTCCTTGGGTGCTGCGAGGACCAATAAATCGGTATCGCCGCTGACACTGCCGTCACTGAGATCTTCTTTCTGCACATTGAGTTCGGCACCTAAAAAACCTTCTAGCTGGTTAAACTTCGCACCCTGATCCATACCGAACTGGCCATAGGGGGAAGGGCTGGCTTCGGGCAGTACCAAGGCGACGGTTTTGGTGAAACCGCTGGCGAAGCGTTTGGTAGCGGCTTTGAGATTACGTTCAAAGCTGTCTTTACTCATGTCTTCCAGAGGGATCTGGGCGACCTGCTCGCCCTTTGAAAGGGTCATGTAGAAGTAGAATTGCTCGTCACTAAACAGGCTGGTGGCCATGGGGGCGAAACCGTATGCCGTTTCGATTTGTTGGCCAACCAAGCCATTGTTTGCTTCGGGTTCGATAAGGTTAACCTTGAGGCGCGCACCGGCTTCTTTCTGTAGTTGCTGGGCTACTTTTTGTATGGTGCTTTTAAAGTCCACCAATGGTTCAGGCAAACGTTCGTCCGCTGAAACATAGGCATTAAACACCAGCTCACCTTGCACCGTATCAAATAAATTGCCGCTGGATTGATAGCTGTTAAGCACCTTTTTGATGCTGCGGGTGAGGTCGTGTTCGGGGTTGCGAAGTTGCACGTCGATGTCGGCTTCGGAGCGGGCCTGCACTTCGATTAGATCACCAAAGGCGAGCACTTTGTATTCATCGCCGTACTGCACCAACACATTAAAATAGGAGCTGACAATGGCCGACTGATAGCGGTCTGCCACTTGAAAAGGCACAGGCTGGATGCCGTACTTTTGATTGGCTTCTTCTTCCAGCTCTGGTTCGCTGATAGGGTCGATAAATTCCACCCTTACTTTGCCTTTACCGGCAATTTCATATTCTTGCATCAGGTCGCGTAACTGGGGAACGAGAGGGGCGAGAAGGGGGTGGGTTTTGCTGGAGAAATAACCGCGTAAAAGCAGCGGCTCGCGCAGTTGATCGAGGTAGGTTTGGGTGGCGGGGGAAATGGAATATTGATTGCCTTCGGTGGTATCAACACGTAGGGAGTTAATCTGCCCCAGCCAAAGGTTGCCCACCAGGGCATTGATCAGCAGCAGTCCACTGATGTTGCGCCAACGTTGATGACGAGGGCTATTTTGCCCGTCAGCCCAGCGCTCTTTTTCCAGCACGAAGGTGTTGAGGGTGAGAAAAACGGCGATGATGCTGAGGTAGTAGTAGAGATCCCGCAGATCGACCATGCCTCGGGTGATGGCATCAAAACGGGAACCGGTGCCGAGCAAGCGTAACCATTCGCCAGCCTGGTTGCCAAAAAAGTCGGTGATGGTGGGCGCGCCGATGAGGTAAAACGCGCCGCACAGTGCGCTTGCACTGATCAGGCTGACAATCTGGTTGTCGCTGCGTGCAGACACAAACAGGCCAATGCTGAGGTAGGCGGCACCGAGCAGAAAGGTGGCGAGGTAACCGGCCCAAACAGGCCCCCAGTCGAGGTCGCCAATAAGGGAAACGGTGAGTGGCAAGGGTAGCGTCATCAGCAGGGCGATGGCCAGTAGTATCAGGCAGCCCACAAATTTCCCCATCACGAAATACCACAATGGCACGGCTTGGGTGAGAACGTGCTCCAGGGTGCCGCTGCGTCGTTCTTCGCTCCACAGGCGCATGGTGAGGGTGCTGGCCAGAAAAATCAGCAGCAGGGGCATCCATTCAAACAGAGGACGCACATCGGCAATATTGCGGGAGAAAAAGGCCTCTCCCCAAAAGAAGGTGAACAGCGTGACACCGGCAAAGGTTGCCAGAAATAAATAAGCGATGGGGGAAGCAAAAAACAGGGTTACTTCCTTACTGGCAATGCGACGAATTAGGGCCATGGCCGAGGGTTTAGGCTGCATGTTGGTTCACCTCTCGGAACAGGGTTTCAAGATCACGGTGTTCGGTTTGAAGTTGGTAGAGCTCCCCGCCCGCCTCGATGATGCTTTTAGCCACTAAAGCATTGGCTTGGGTGGCACGGTCACCGTCTTCTCTAAGGGTGAGACGGTAGTAAAAATGTGGGGCTGATTCGGGGTTTTCACTCAATTCGAACTGCTCCACCACGCTAAGGGCCGCAAGTATTGGCTTGAGCGTGTTTTCATCCAAATTTGTGTGTAGCAGGAGGTGGTTACTGTGGCGTAGGGTACTGAGCCTTTCATCCACCGCCAGTTTGCCGTTGCGTAGGATGAGGGCGCGATCACAGAGGGCATCCACTTCCTGCATGATGTGGGTGGAAAGAATCACCGTGGCGTGTTGGGCGATGTCGCGAATCAAGTCGCGCATGTGTTCAGTTTGGGTGGGGTCAAGCCCGTTGGTGGGCTCGTCGAGGATTAACAGTTTGGGCTGGCCGAGTATGGCCTGGGCTACGCCAACACGCTGTTTATAGCCGCGTGACAAGGTGCTGATGGGTTCCAACAGCTTGACGCTGATTTCAGTAGCCTGCACAGCGCGTTTGATTTCCTGTTGTTTCGTGCTGCCCCGTAAACCTTTCAGGTCAGCGGCGTAGTCGAGATAATCAGCGACCCGTAATTCAGGGTAAACGGGCAAGTTTTCCGGCAAATAACCCAGCTCACTCTGGATGGTTTTTGGGTCGAGTGCGAGGTCAACACCATTAATGATGATGGAGCCGTGATGAGGTTCTAGGTAACCACTGAGCATTTTCATAATGGTGGTTTTGCCTGCGCCATTGTGGCCCAGCAGGCCGACAATTTCGCCCTGATTGATTTCAAAGCTGACATTTTCCACTGCGACGAAGGTGTTATAGCAGCGGCTTAACTGGCTGACTTGCAGCATCGTTGTCCTCCAATTCGTGGTTTGATGAATAAGGTGGGCGGATAGCTTTCCGTTTAAGAGTAGTGGTATTTGGGTTTTTAGGGCTTATTACTCATGTGGCGGATGATAGCTACGGGCGCCGTAAGGGTTTTTATATTTTGTAGGCTGGGTTGAACAAAGTGAAACCCAGCAGACCTACCAGCGAGCGCTGTTATTGCCACCCTGTAAGGTGTTGGGTTGCACTCCGTTTAACCCAACCTACGGGGTATTTTCGGCCATATTGAACCCCGAAACTTGAGTCGTTAGAGGGGGTTTTCTGGAAAGAGTTCAGTTACTTAAAAGAAATAAGTGCTGAAAAATACTGCTTACAGTTTGGCCGAAAAAATCAGCTCTGTAGGTTAGGTTAAACGGAGTGCAACCCACCACCTTTCCGGGTAGCAAAGGTGGTGCTGGCTGTGGGGTTTGTTGGGTTTCACTTCGTTCTCGGCAACTGCTCCATACGTTGCTCTATCTCCTGCATCCATGCAGTCGTACCTAAGCTACAGGTGCGGTAAGGGTTTTCATATTTTGTAGATACCATCTCTCAAACCTAATCTCAATCACTTCATTAAGCGATTTGAGGTTGGTATTTGGCCTGGTGCTTGATAACACCAAAACAAATTTGGACAAGCTTTCTCATGGCCGCACCGAGTGCTTCCATCTTGCACTTCCCAGCGTTCATTAGCCTATCTTTTTGGGCTTTGATGTCAGGGTTGCACATACTCGCAACGACTGCAGACATATATAACTTTGCACG
>DFBZ01000118.1:88737-90048 GCA_002366835.1 Gammaproteobacteria bacterium UBA3067 | reverse complement strand
ACGCTTGGCGACGAGTTTTCTTACTTGACGATCTTCATCACGAATTAGGCGAAACAAACGCCCTGGCGGTATTCGCTGTGCTACATAAGCCCTTACGAGGTAGTCTTTATCATTCGCCAGTTGTTCTATTTGGTTTAGCGGTATCCGGTCTGCAACTGTTATGCGCACTTCACGATCGGGGTCTTGAATCATGTTAATTAATTCATCCCTCGGCAAACGATATGCAATCGCCCTGCGAACCGCTTCATCGGAGTCAGTCAGTATCGTTTTTAGCTTATCTGCGGGTACATAACGTACCGCTATGGCGCGACGCTCCCAAAAATCGTCATTGAGATAATTAACCGCCAACTGGGGGTTGTTGCGAAAAAAACGGTCAATCTGACGACCGCTTTCAGCTGCTACGCAGGCATCTCCCGGCATGCACCGCCCCATCAACAATAACTTCTGGCGATAGGGACAGGCGCGGCAGTCGGCGATAGGCGTCATATCAAACGGGCTACCGTCCACCTCATTCATCTATGATTTCGGCAAAAACAAAGCCAGAACCCTGCTCGGGATCGCGAGTGAGTTTGGCACAGTGGTCAGCGGAATCTACAAAGTAGAGATTAAACCCGCTACGCTCTACCGCGGGAACGTGGGCGTCCATATCGTCTTCCATACAATAGGTAAAGTGATAGTTTTGGTATTCTTTCCGCAGTTCAGAGATTGCGGCGT
This sequence comes from Gammaproteobacteria bacterium UBA3067, assembly GCA_002366835.1. Taxonomy (GTDB): domain Bacteria; phylum Pseudomonadota; class Gammaproteobacteria; order Pseudomonadales; family UBA3067; genus UBA3067. Next base: position 89,334 of record DFBZ01000118.1, on the reverse strand, counting down.
CAGATAAACCACCTGTTTCCACCTGCTTAATAATCGTTTCAACATCGTTTGCTGCTATCATCCGGATGCCTCCTCTCGAAATCGTACGCGCTCTTCAGGTTCTTGCCCCATCACTTTAGCAAGCCAGGGGGGCGGCGAACCAGCCAGTGTTTCTTGTAGCCGCTCTAGCACCTCTACCGCCTTTCCACCCTGGGGTAATTTAATCGGGTGCAAACCTGCACGCACAACTTTTGCGGCTGCTGGGCCACCCACTGAGATGGTATACAATACCTGGCTATCGTTAATGAGTTGCGCCCGCAAGGCATTTTTATCTGCATCATCGGGTACAGTGCCTGGCACTCGAATATCAACCAGTTTTATTTCATCGGCAGAGATTTGGTAAATTAAAAAGCGGGCACAGGAGCCAAAGTGGCCATTGATGTTATCGCCACTGTTAGATGCACAGGCGACTCGAATTGAACCCGGCATTGAGCCTTCGGTGTAGGCATCAATACTCGGTAGTGACTCTGGCTCACACTGGATATTTCGACCCTTTAAATATGCCAGTGCTTCTTTGAGATAAACCTCGTCTATCTCCGATAAAATTTCTATTTTTTT
>DFBZ01000118.1:87549-88618 GCA_002366835.1 Gammaproteobacteria bacterium UBA3067 | reverse complement strand
GTTATGGGCAGTTTGGGCTCTTCATCAAGAGGGTCTAAATAATAGCTGCTGCCATCGGCAAGCTCTACTGTACCACCCCACCCCTCATCGCCCTCACCTTCCTTTTCTAGTGAAACAATGACATCTTCCAAATCTCTTTTGGGTACATATAACGTTAACTGACCTGCTTCATTACGACGTATCATCACGTTCGGCATACACCTTCTCCATAAAAAGAGTCATTCGGGGTGGCTTAGGTGCCACCCCGAAATGGTTACAATAACGATTATCGAACTAAATCGTAGTTGTAGTCGGTGGTTTGCATTCCGCGAGTTTCATCATCCAGACGTTCAAGCACGGCGTTCACTATGGTGGTAAGCATTTGCATTGCACCTTCGTAACCCAAAGTGGTTTGACGATGCAAATGGTGCCGATCAAAGATCGGGAAACCAATACGAATTAGTGGAACTTCGTGCTCTTCACCTTTATATAAGGTATCCCTTTGGATAAATTTACCGTAGGAATTACCAATCATAAAGTCAGGCTTATTGGTAAATACTAATGAGCGCATATGCCACAGATCCTTGCCGATATGCACTTCACAGCAGTTATCCATTTTTGCCTCGACTAATATGGCATCCATGGCTTTCCTCCAACGTTTATTACCATTGTTACTCAGGATATGCGTAGGTTCGGCCCCAAGTTCTAATAAAAACTTGGTCATTCCCATAACATAATCTGGGTCACCCCAGAGGGCAAACTTTTTGCCATGCAACCATGTGTGGGAGTCCGTCATCATATCAACAAGACGACCACGCTCTTTCGCCAAGTTGGCCGGAATGGGTTTACCTGTTGCCTTACTCACCGCCATTAAAAACTCGTCTGTCCAATCGAGTCCCATTGGGATATTGATAGCAGCTGCGTCATGCTTCCAATTATTTTTTACGAGTTTTTTAGTTTTGGTTAGCTGCCATGGTTGCAGCAAAAATGTTTCAAGGGCATTTGGGGCATCCTTTATTTCGTCCTGGGTGGTACCGCCAGAGTACATACGGAATTCACCATCTGCTGGGGTATCCAGAACTTCTTCAGG
>DFBZ01000118.1:33755-87466 GCA_002366835.1 Gammaproteobacteria bacterium UBA3067 | reverse complement strand
AGGGTAAAATAACGGGCAATACCTTCAAACATATTATCCCAACCCGTTACATGGCTCCCCACAAAGCTCGGGGTGTGTGCATAGGGTGTTGGATACTCGTCGGGAACATGCCCGTCTTTCTTCGAGTTATTGATAAATGCATTAAGGTCGTCACCAATTACTTCTGCCATACACGTAGTAGACACTGCGATCATGTCTGGTTTGTATGTGGCTTTACAGTTTTCCAAACCGTCTTTCATATTTTGTTGGCCGCCGAATACCGCCGCATCTTCTGTCATCGAATCAGAAACACATGCGATAGGCTCTTTAAAATGGCGATTAAAGTAGGTTCGAAAATAGGCCACACAACCCTGACTGCCATGAACATAGGGCATGGTTTTTTCAAAGCCCAAAGAACAGAGAACAGCACCCAGAGGCTGGCAAGCTTTCGCCGGATTAACGGTTAAGGCTTCGCGACTGAAGTTCAAATCTTTGTATTCTTGCGTGGTAGTCCACTCGAAAACTTCATCTATTTTTTCCTGGGGATGAACATCTTCAAAAAGTTCACGCTTATTTTTTAGCGACTCTTTGTATTCATCTTCTCGGAAAAGAGGATAACTCGGTTTGATATCTTCAACATCTTGACTCATGACGATCTCTCCTTTCAGGCCACTAATCTGTGGACACTGATTTCAGGGTTGAGGATGCTGCGGTAATTATTACCGCAGCACTAGACTAGCAATTCACTGGATTTAGCTTATGCCGAGGCAGCCAGAGATTCTTCTTTCTCGTCAACTATCCACGGGGCTTTTAATTTACTCCAGCAAGGATTATTCAGTGTCATATCCATATCGCGGGCGAAAATGGCAAAACCATCAAAGCCGTGATATGGGCCTGAGTAATCCCAAGAATGCATTTGACGGAAAGGCACACCCATTTTCTGAAAGATATATTTTTCTTTAATTCCAGAACCGATCAGATCAGGTTTGACTTTCTTAACGAACTCTTCAAATTCGTAGCCAGTAACATCGTCATATAATAAAGTGGCATCCCCCATTTCATTCAAGGTGCGATCATAATCATCGTTATGACCAAATTCATACCCGGTGCCGACTACTTCCATTCCCAAATCTTCATAAGAGCCGATAACGTGGCGAGGGCGCAAACCACCCACGTACAACATAACGCGCTTACCTTCCAGGCGAGGGCGAAATTTAGCAATTACGGCATCCCATTCAGGTTTGTATTTGGCGATCACCTCTTCACATTTCTGCTGAACGCTCTCATCAAAATAAGAGGCTATTTTTCGCAGCGACTCAACCGTTTTGGTGGGGCCAAAAAAGTTGTACTCAATCCATGGAATATTGTACTTCTCTTCCATATGACGTGAGATATAATTCATCGAGCGGTAGCAATGCACTAAATTCAATTTAACTTTTGGTGTTAATTCGATTTCAGATATAGAACCATCACCTGACCACTGCGCCACTACACGCAAGCCCATTTCTTCCAGTAAAATTCGTGATGACCAAGCATCACCACCAATGTTGTAGTCACCAATAATGGCTACGTCATAGGGGGTCGTTTCAAAACTGTCATCGTCATCGCGAGCACTTAAAGCCCAATCACGTACTGCATCATTGGCAATGTGGTGACCCAGTGATTGCGACACACCGCGAAATCCTTCACAGCGAACTGGCACCACAACTTTGTCGTGTTCTGCTTGTTTCTTCTTGGCGACCGCTTCAATATCGTCACCAATCAAACCGATAGGACATTCTGATTGAATGGTGACACCTTTGTTCAATGGGAACAGGGTTTCAATTTCATCAATCATTTTATCCAGCTTTTTGTCACCGCCAAATACAATGTCTTTCTCCTGAAAATCAGAAGTAAAGTTCATGGTAACAAACGTGTTAACGCCCGTAGTGCCGATGTAGTAGTTACGGCGACCGGCACGGGAGTACTGGCCGCAGCCAACTGGGCCGTGGGAAATATGAATCATGTCCTTGATCGGACCCCAGACAACCCCTTTTGAGCCCGCGTAAGCACAACCACGAATCGTCATTACACCAGGTAATGATTTTTTATTGGAAGTGATACATTTTTTGGACTGCTCTAATTCAGGGTTATTTATTGCCAAATGTTTGGCACGGTCTTTTTTGGCTTTCTCAGGATATACTTCAAGTACTTCCTGAATAAGCGCATCTGTTTCTTCACGTGTCATGACAGTCATTGTCTGTCTCCTCATTCATTTTGAGTTGAGGGCAGGGGCTAATCTGCCCCATACCCGTCCGAGCCAGAATCGGTTAACTTAAGCGTCTACTGCGGCCGTTTGACCTACAATGCTTTCGTCTTCCTCATCCATAACGCCAAAATCCATCAGCAGCTCTTCAAGTTGATCCATCGTAATCGGCTCAGGGATAACCAACATTTTATTGTCGATAACTTTCTGAGCTAACTGACGATATTGATCCGCTTGCGCCGCGTTTGGATCGTATTCAATAACTGTCATGCGACGAATTTCTGCACGCTGTACAGCGTTGTCACGCGGGATGAAGTGAATCATCTGAGTGCCGATGGCTTCTGCCAAAGCAACAATCAACTCGTCTTCTTTGTCAGTGTTACGGCTGTTACAAATCAAACCGGCCAAGCGCACACTGCCAGAGTTGGCATACTTCACGATACCTTTACAGATATTGTTTGCGGCATACATCGCCATCATTTCACCTGAAACGACGATATAAATTTCCTGTGCCTTATTTTCACGAATAGGCATTGCGAAACCACCACACACCACATCACCCAACACATCGTAGAAGACAAAATCCATGTCATCTTCATAGGCACCTTCTTCTTCAAGAAAGTTAATCGCAGTAATTACACCACGACCGGCACAACCTACGCCTGGCTCAGGGCCGCCAGATTCAACACATTTGATATCGCCATAACCGGTTTTTAATACATCTTCCAGCTCCAGGTCTTCAACAGTGCCAGCTTCAGCCGCCATTTCCATGATTGTGTTTTGGGCTTTTGAGTGAAGGATAAGGCGAGTAGAATCGGCCTTGGGGTCACAACCTACAATCATTACTTTTTTTCCCAGTTCTGCCATCGCAGCAACAAGGTTTTGTGTGGTGGTAGACTTCCCGATGCCACCTTTTCCGTAAATCGCACATTGACGCATAGCCATGATAAATTTCTCCTGATTAATTTTTAGCTGATAACTGCACTGGACTGGCCACATTGCTTCTCATACAACTTGATTAGCAGCCTAGCTAGTGCAGAGTTCGTACCAAGAGCGAAAAAGAAAGCTATCCGATTGTTTTTATTAGACTTAATATCAAAGGAGGTTTTAATTTGTTCGTTGCTAACACTACAAAATCATGTCTCGCCCTGTCGTATTGAGAATTTGTAAACAATTCCTACAAATTATTAATACGGGTAAATTAATTTACAAAGAGGGATTGTGGCTACGTGACTAGTCTGTTTTTTCGATTTTAATTTTAAATCAGGAATAATGAGCATCTCTAAAAATTTTATTTTTTTCGAGCGCAAATAGGCACCGCACGGAAACTTACACAACTCCATAAATGGAGGAGGTACGGTTCCATGGACGGAACCGGTAGAGCCGAGTCGGGAACAGAGGCCGAGAGCGACGCAGGAAGCCAAAGCCGAATGCACAAGGGCTACATGAGGAGTTGAGTATGGAGCTGACGCCGCTATCGCGGTAAAAGGAAATTTATAGAGATGCTCGAATGTAGAGAAACCAACAAATATGTTTGAAAATCAGATTAGCGTCGAGACATAACGTCGGCAACGACATCATAAGCATCTGAAAATAATAATATTATTATTAAAACCGAGTTGGTTTGTTTATTGCTCTTATTAATTATTAGAAATTACAATGCGGCGAATTGAAAGGTTCGCCCGCTTATACTGTTAAATTGTACGTACACACTGAACAATCGTTTTTTGTACACACCTAATATTTAATTATTTTGGAGAGTAAGCAATATGTCCGATTCAGACTCAGTCATTGAAATAATTAGCGGACTTAAAGATGGGAGCATTGTCCCCTACCTTGGGCCAGGGGTGCTTAGTGACGTAAGTAGCATTGATGGCACAGAAAAGATTCCTGCTGACAGCGATAGCCTTATTCTAGCAATGAATAATGGCCAACCCATGGCACCCCGCTTAATGTACGAATTTCCTCGTGCAGCCATGAATATGGAATTGAAAAAGGGTCGTAGTTTCGTCGAAAGATTTTTAACTGATACGTATGGCAACAAAAAATGGAGTCGCTCACTATTTCATGACTGGCTGGCAAAAATAGCCCCCCCTTATGTGATTGATATAAACCGTGATACCCAACTACAAGACAGTTATAAAAATATTCCCCACACCTTGATAGTGGGCACATCCAGAATTGCGGCAGACTACCGTTTCAAACTCTATCATTACGACGGCGAACACTACGCCACCATCGATCTGGAAAAAGCAAATAAGGAATTACCGATTCTATTCAAGCCCATGGGTACGCCCACGCCAGAACCCACTTACGTGGCTGCCGATGCAGATTATGTAGACTACATTAGTGAATTAATGGGTGGTTTTGCTATTCCAGGATTTTTAAAAGAATACCGAAAAGACAAGCGATACCTGCTGCTGGGGATGAAGCTAACTAGAGACACAGAGCGCATGGTATTGAGTGACATAATTTACGCCGCGAATACACCAGCGGGGTGGGCATTAATACCCGAACCAACGGACAAGGAGCGCCGCTTTTGCGCCAATCAGAACATTGAACTTGTTGAGTTCGACTGGCAGAAACTTATCAGCGCCAGCAATATTAGTTCTAAGGATGTTGCTTAGCTGCAATCAGACTTAGTGGAAAACATGCAGATCAGGTGCATCCTCAATTGGCCTGATCCTGCACCAATCAGGCAATATAAACCACCTGGTTCCGACCACCCATTTTTGCCTGATATAAGGCCTTATCGGCTCTTGCAATAACCTCCTCGACAGTTTCTCGGTGCTGATAATGGGTTGTACCAATGGATACAGTTACCCCAAAGCCCTTTTCAATATTATCGAAAACTTCTGAAGCAACAAACGTTCTTATGCGTTCCGCGATATGCTCCAAGGTGGGGAGATCCGTATTCGGTAATAAAACAACAAATTCTTCACCGCCATAACGGGCAATAAAGTCAGTCTTCCTCAGGCAGTTTTCTGGAATTATTTTAAACGAACGCAATATCTCATCTCCAGCCAGGTGGCCATGGGTATCGTTAACCTGCTTAAAGTTGTCGACATCCATCATCATTACCCCTAGCGGGCTCCCAGGCGTTTGCGTAATGGCAATGTAAGAGTGCATGGTTTCAGAAAACTGGTGCCGATTATACAAACCCGTTAATTCATCACGCACGGCCTTTTCAGACATTTGCCTTAAAGCTGAGTTAAGCTCTCTATGTGTCACCTCAAGTTGGTCTTTCTGCTGGTGTAATTGCGCTTTGTTAGCGCGTAAATTTTTACGTAAACCTGACAGGTATGAACCAATAAAAGAAAACGAAACAAGTAGAAAAAGACTCACTATCCATTCCGAAAGAAACACCGGCATTTTGTCTTTATTGAGCCCTTGGGAGAAATCCAGAACGAGCAACACAGTGAAGATGGAGAAGGGAACTGCTGCCAGTATATAAAAATGCCGACGCTCTAAAGCGAATATGCCAAACAATAGACCTACAAGCGCCACATTGACCAAGGTCGCCCGAAGATCAGGGACAACAAAAATCATAAAATACGCGAGCGCCGTAAAACCAAATAGGATTTGATAAAATACAAACGTGGAATTACGCCAGCGTTCGTAATAACCTGTTCGCACAATCATATAAAAAAATATTTGTACGACAAATATCAAAGAAAATGAAAAAAGATAGCTCTGTAAGGGGAACTGTAAAAGCCCCGCATCAACTGCAAGCAGACCGAGAACAAAGTAAGCGATATAGCTTGCGATGGCCCAGCCCGTTCGCCGTAGAACGACACTTTGCTTTCTGTTATCGGTTTTGAACAAACCCATAGAATCTATCTTCTTTTATCATTTACACCTTCTTCAGTGACCGTAGACAATGCAAACGCTGTTCCCAAAATAAGAAAGCCAGATTGCTACTACGGCTCTTGCGGCGCGACCGATGCAATGCGTATCTGCACAAATCCTAGCTTACCAGCAACATCCATTGTTGTAACGACAGACTGATGTGGCGCCCTGCCATCCGCAACAATTACCAGGGGTGGCAAAGTATCAAATTCGGCAGCGGCTTTGCTTAAAGCCGACGATAGCGTCTTGGCCTCTCTGTCTACCAAGTATTTTCCGTTGATGCCGAAGCGCCCCGAGGGGGAGATCGAAACCTCTAATAATTCCGCTTGCGCACCCACCCGCTCACCACTGGCTTCAGGCAACTCCAAGGCAAGGCGCGACTCCTTTGTGAAAGTGGTAGAAACCATAAAAAAAATGAGCAGAAGAAATACGACATCAATCATCGGGGTGATATTAACGTCAACAGTACTAGATTTAGGGCGCTGGAACTTCACTTGATTTCCGCCCCGCTAATGTCTACCTCACGCTCTCCATGAAGCACATCCACGAGCTTGATCGCCTCCTGCTCCATGCTCACGGTAAGTTCTTCTACACGGCGCATAAAAAAGCGATGGAAGAACAGGCTTGGAATTGCAACGGACATGCCAGCCGCTGTGGTGATCAGTGCCTCAGATATACCGCCAGCAAGTACTGCTGGATCACCAGTACCCATCATTACAATCGCATTAAATACTTTAATCATGCCTAAAACGGTGCCGAGCAGCCCCAAAAGTGGCGTGATTGCAGCGATGGTTCCGAGACTACTAAGGTAACGCTCCAAATCATGGATAACGTGATCACCTACCTCCTGAATGCTTTCCTTCATGATATCCCGGCCATGTTTGGAGTTTACCAATCCAACCGCCAATATTTCACCAAGGGGGGAGTCAGACCTGAGCTCCTTAATTTTCTGGCCATCCATCTCGTTTCTTTTTATCCACGACCAGACCTTCGCGACCAGATTTGAGGGGGCAATCCGAGATGTGCGCAATACCAGCGCCCGCTCAATAGTGATGGCCACGGCCGCAACCGAACACATTATTATTGGAATCATTAACCAACCACCAGATTTAATAATCTCAAACACCTAACAGAACCCCTCTTCGTTTCGTTAAAAATCTTACTCTAAACTTAGCTACTGGAAGCGTTTCTCGCCAATATATTTACAGAACCTTGCCGGCTTTCTCACTTAAGTGCCAAAAGCGCCTATTTGAAACGCGATATCGCTCAGGCATTAAACGATGCCCTTGGTTTCGGCCCTTTTGCTCACTGGAAAATTCATAGCTGAGCGCGCCACTTGAAGCAGTGTTCCAGTAGAGGGCCTCGTTGTCTTGGTAGCGCTTAACAATATCAGCATGAGGATGCCCGAAACGGCTACGATAAGCACTTGAAAAAATTACTTGATCGGGCTGAACTGCGCGAATAAACATACTGGAAGAAGAAGATTTACTTCCATGATGGGGTGCTATCAGTATATCGGCCCTCAAATCAAAGCCCAGACACTGGTATTTCTGGTAATTAGCTATTCGACTAAGCAAGCTATATTCCGTTCTCTTTTCGATATCGCCAGGCACCAGGATACTAAAACCCTGCCCCCATACTTTCAAAATACAGGAATAGTTATTGTCCCGTTTTGCGCTACCACCGAAACTCATCCAGGAAAACAACGCGAAATTAACCCCATCCCATTGCCATGCACGGTATTCACGGCATTCATCCGTTTCATTAACGCTACTTAATATCGGCTCTCCAACACGCCTCATGGTATCCGGCCAAGCGATAAATGTGTTGATGGGATGTTGTTCCACCATAGTTTTCGCGCCACCAGCATGGTCAATGTCGTCATGGCTCACAACGAGCATATCAATACGATGTCGCCCCTGACTTTTTAGAAAGGGGGAAATAACGGCTTTGCCTGCATCCAGATTGGTACCCAAAGCTGGGCCAGTGTCATAAACCAACACATGGTTCGCAGTTTCAAATACCGCCGACAAACCCTGTCCCACATCCAAAACGGTAAAATTCAGACGGCCTTCATCAACAGGACCTCCAGAGATTACAGCTCCAAAAAAGGGTTTCGCCTCGCCTGAGTCAGCAAACAACTCAAGGCCAGGAGGGAGTATTAAGAATACGGAGAGCCAACGAAAGTGCAGGCTTTTTGGCAACAGTAAAAGAACGCACAGCACCACCAAGCATAATTTACTCAATGTTGCGTCGATTGACGGCAAGGTTAAGGAAATCCACGACAGATTAGAGATAACATCTAGGGCAAACCAAAACCAATCCACAGCCTGACTCGCAACAGAAAAGAAAAAATTACTCTCGGCAGAAGCCCAGGGTGACACCAGCACGCCAAGCAGTGCCGGCGGAACAACAAACCATCCAACAAAGGGTACGGCGAACAGGTTTATAAGGGGAGAAAGCAGCGGAAGTTGCCCGTAGAATATGATCACCAGCGGCAATAAGCCGATAAATATTCCCAGCTGGCTGCGCCATACCTCCCTCACTGCCCACAGATATTTATGTAACGTTGACACCAATGGAGTCACCGCTGCTTGCTCTGCTGAAGCACGTTTTCTGACTCTTCCCGTGACAACAAAAAGTATCACCGCGACGGCGATATAAGACAGCCAAAACCCCATTTCCAACACTGCAAAGGGTTGCACCAAACATACTAAAAATAAAGAAATGACATAACTATCCCAAGAAGACTGAGGGCTTTCTTTCAGTACACCCCAAGCAAAACAGGAAATCATGATCCACGCACGCAATGTAGGCAAAGAGAAACCCGCTAAAGCGCAGTAAAACGTGGCGACCGCCAAACTTAAGGTAATAGCGACTTTCTGCGCACTGGCATATTGGTTTAAAGTTGTCAGGTAGCGAAAAGCGGTATGAGAGATTAGATAAATAAAACCGAATACCAAACCGATATGCAGCCCCGATACGGCAAGTAAGTGCGAGGTGCCAGTCGCTGCAAGGGAGGCATGCTGAACGGGTGTGATATCACGCTTATCTCCGATGGTTAAGGCCTTAAGAAAGGCAAGTGCTACTGAAGAGTGCCCAGAGGCATCGATATTCTCGGCAATGGATTGGCGCAAGGCATTCACCTTGCCCATTCCCGCCACAAGAACACCTGAGTCCAGGTTCTTTGAAGCCCCAAGCCTATGGTGTTCGCCTTTGTTTAAAACATAACCCGTTGCTCCGATATTTTGGGCAAACAGCCATTTTTCGTAATCGAAACCACCTGGGTTAGCGAAACCTTTAGGGCGTTTCAGTTTCACATCTAACTGCCAGGCCTGCCCTGCACGCAGCTCTTTTCGTGAAAAACCGTACCAACTTAAACGCAGTCTTTTCGGGCCTTTAATACAATCAGCTTTCTCTTCAACACCTTCCTTTAAGTCGGAGGGTATGCGCTCTATGCAGGAGGTATCGAATAAAAAGGAGCTACTCATTTCCCCTTGTTTGGGTAAATTGCTGACAACACCCGATACCCTTAACGGAACTCCCTCTAACTCTGCATCGATTCGCTGCTCCAACCTGAATTGACCATTCATCAGACCCCAGGCAAGCCCAGCACACAAAAAGCATAGGGGAATCAGTCTGCGGAGACGCAAGGAAAAAATAATGAGTATGGCGATAACAGCAAGGCAAGCAGAATAGGTGATCCAGGGCTTGTCAGGCAATGAGGGCAAAAAATTTAATAAGGCCAACCCGCCGCAAAACAACAGGATGTTACATCTCATATAGCCTCAGTCATAAATACAATGCATAATTAACAGCCTCATTCACGGGATATGGTCGCAGTACTTATCGTATGCCTAAAAAACGTCTAAAAAAGTATATACCTTCACCCGGCAAGCTAAAGCGCATGGGGCTCGTACATATATTGGGTGACCAGATACATAATCCCAATTTATGGCACCTTAATCGCCATTCAGCTGCTGGCGCGGCCTTTATTGGTGTCTTTTGCGCCTTCCTTCCTATGCCGTTTCAAATGTTCCTTTCCGCACTTCTGGCCCTATGGTTTCACAAAAACCTGCCTTTAAGCATCGCCTTTGTGTGGATCAGCAATCCTTTTACCTATGCCCCAATGTTTTACTTAAACTACCGCGTTGGCGCCTTGCTTATTGGTGAAAGTGATCGTCCATTTTCCATTCGCTTGACCGTGGAATGGCTAACCAACGATATGCTATATTACTGGCAGCCACTTATATTGGGGTCTGTGATTGTAGGAACAATCGCTGGTGCACTCAGTTTCGCGTTAATGAAAGGCTATTGGCGCTGGAAGGTAACAAAAAACTGGCAGAAGCGCATTGAAAAACGACAACAACAATTTACTGCTGAGGAAGCCTCCTCCCCCGCCACCAAAAGCGATGATTAGACGGCACCTCTAAAAATTAGAGTTTTTATTCGAAAGTAAGAAAGCATCGTATGCAAACTCGCATAACCCCAAGGATGGAGAAGGTACGGTTCCATGGACGGAACCGGTAGAGCCGAGTCGGGAACAGAGGCCGAGAGCGACGCAGGAAACCAAAGCCGAGGGTACAAGGGCTACATGAGGAGTTGAGTACGGAGCTGACTCCGCTATCGGGTAAAAAGGCAATTTTTAGAGATGCCCTAGAGGGCTCCTGGCTCTATTTCCTTAAGCCTGCCGTCCTCCATTTTCAAAATTTTTTTCGCCATAACTGCCAGCGCATGAGAATGAGTCACGGTCACAAAGCTGATATTAAAACGCTGGTTAAGCTCATTCATCATATCCAGAATAGTTTGTGCCGTATGGCTATCCAGGTTGCCCGTAGGTTCATCAGCCAGCACGCAAGAGGGCCTGGTCACCAGTGCTCGCGCTATGGCGACGCGCTGTCTCTCACCCCCTGATAGCTCAGAAGGTTTATGTTGTAATCTGTGTTCTAGCCCCACTGCCTCTAATAATTCTTCCGCCTGCCCTTTGCTTGTTGAGCGCGATTCACCACGAATAAGCAAGGGCATAGAAACGTTTTCTAAGGCACTAAACTCAGGTAGAAGGTGATGAAACTGATAGATAAAACCAATATGCCGGTTTCTGAGTTGCCCCCGTTGATTCCCGCTCATGTCATTCAAATTTTTTCCGGCCACTTTCACATAACCGGAACTCGGCAAATCAAGCCCCCCCAAGAGGTTCAACAAGGTTGTTTTACCTGAACCAGAGTTGCCAACAATAGCCACGCGCTCGCCCTGCTTAACCTGCATATTGATATCTTTTAATACTCTGACCGGCTCCGGCCCTTCAACAAACTCTTTATTTAACGCCACGCATTCAAGCACCACAGGTTCAGTCATAATGAAAGGCCTCAATCGGTTCTATTTCTGCGGCCTTTCGGGCCGGGTATAAGGTCGCCAACAAGGCCATAAGGATGGCGCTGATTGATATGACAATGACATCCAGCCACTCCACTTGCGTTGGCAGGTAGCTCAAAAAATAGGCATCAAAGAAATCGATATGAAAATTATTCTCCAGAACTTTCACCCACTGAGCAAGGTTTTGGGAAACCACCACGCCAATTGCCGTCCCGAATAGCGCACCTATCAAGCCAACGATCATGCCTTGAATAATAAATACCTGCACGATAACCCGGTCACTTGCCCCCAGGGTCCTCAGAATAGCGATATCTACGGTTTTATCCGACACCAGCATGACCAAACTGGAGACAATGTTAAAGGCTGCAATTGCCACGATAAGAAGCAATAAAAAGCCCATCATACTTTTTTCAAGGCTAACCGCCCGGAAAAAATTTCCGTGCGTAACAGACCAGTCTTCAACAACGTAATGCTTACCCAGCATTTGTTGAATCTCGCGCTTTACCAGCGGGGCACGATACAAATCATCCAACTTGAGTCTTATACCGGACACCAGTCCAGGCTGGTTTAAAAACTGTCCTGCCGTATCGATATGCGTAGCAACAAAAAGCTGATCGTATTCAGAGCCCACCGAAAATATTCCGCTGACCTCGAACTGTTTAAAGCGTGGGATAACACCCGCTCCTTTTTCAGTGGCCTGGGGGTAAACGAAAGTAACCTTGTCGCCCATATTAAGCGCCAGTTTCTGCGCTAAAGTCGCTCCAACAATCAATCCATTTTCATTGTACTGAAGGTGCTCTACCTCGCCCCGGACCATGTGATCGGGAAACACAGAAACGCCCTTTTCTTTGTCAGGCAGAATGCCATTAAGCTCCACCCCGCCTACAGCGCCACGGGAGCTTAACATCCCCTGCATTTTCACCACGGGTGCAACTGCCAGCACTTCGGGCATGGCACCGAGCTTTTGAGTGAGAGCTTCCCAGTTTTCAATATGGGCATTCTGATCAGGCGATTTTTTTACCGTAACATGAGTCACCATACCCAAGATGCGCGTGTGTAGCTCAGATTCAAAGCCATTCATAACAGACATAACAATAATTAAAACCGCAACGCCCAAGGTAATCCCTAAACCAGAGAAAAGGGAAAGAAAGGAAACAAAACCATTCCCTCGACGCGTACTCGCATAACGAGCGCCAATAAATAAGGCCAAGCTAAAATCCCTAGACTTACTCATGGCGCAACTCATCGGCCGGTTCGGTTTTAGATGCCCGCCAGGCTGGATAGATAGACGCCAACACCGTTAGAAAAAGCCCCATCACCGCTGTTCCCACAACATCTGAAAGTCGTATTTCGGTGGGTAAGTAATGAATAAAGTAGGATTCCAGTAAATTCAAATTAAACAAGGCTTCCAGGCCGGCATGCAGGTCGCTCAACACAGAGGAAAACACCAGCCCCAGCAACACACCAATAACACTACCGATAACACCAATAAAAAAACCCTGCACGATAAAGATTCGCATAACGCCAAATGAGCTGAGACCCAAAGTACGCAAAATGGCGATATCCGCCTTTTTATCATTCACCAGCATCACCAAACTTGCCACAATATTAAACACAGCGACCGCGACAATTAACAGCAACAATAAGGCAATCATGCCCTTCTGCATCCGAATCGCCTGATAAAGGGAACCGTGGCTACGGGTCCAGTCGCTCGGGTAAAAGTTTCCTGGCAAAGCATGACTTAAACGCCAAGCTACTTCGGGGGCAATAAAAAGGTCTTTTACCTTCAGTCGAAAACCATGCACCTTGCCCACTTGCCGTAATACCCGCGCCGCATCCTGATAGTGAATGAGCACCATATACTTCCCTACATCAGCTCCGGTTGAAAAGGTGGCTTTTAGGGTAAAACGTTTAAAGCGCGGCAATAAGCCCGCAGGGGATATCGATGCTTCTGGCAGTATCAAGGTAACTTTGTCACCTACTATAAGACCAAGCTCTCTGGCTGTAACGGCATCCATAATAATGCCGTAAGCGCCCGGTGTGAGCAGACCCAGAGAACCATTATTGATAAAACCTTCCAGGATAGAAACATCCTTTTCATAAGCTGGATCGATGCCCGTAACAAATGCAGGCTTAACGTGTTTGTTCGCACTTAACATGCCCTGTAGCTCGTTAAAGGGCGCGACACCTTGAACCTCTTCGTCTGTGATAAGCTGGCTAGCAGTAAACTCCCAGTCAGCCATCGGCTCATAACTGTACAGTTTGGCCTGGGGAATAAGTCCTAAAATGCGCTGCTCCAACTCTCTTTGAAAACCATTGATAACGGACAACACAGTAATCAAAACCGCAATACTTAATGCCAGGCCAAAGATGGACGAAAGGGAAATAAACGAAATAAAATGGCTACGTCGTTTTGCGCGTAAATAGCGCCGACCGATATAGATAGACAGGGGTTTAAACATGCCGCGCATTAAAGCACAAACTCCATTTAAAAAGAAATGACCCACATTCCCCGTCGACAAAATGCACTTTACCTTAAGGGCATCTCTAAAAATTAGAGTTTTTATTCGAGAGCAAGGAAGCACCGCACGGAAACCCGCACAAGGTAGAGCGACGCAGGAAGCCAAAGCCGAGTGTGCAAGGGCTACATGAGGAGTTGAGTACGGAGCTGACTCCGCTACCGGGTAAAAAGGCAATTTTTAGAGATGCCCTTTACCCACAGCATGCTAGATTTAAGTAATGGCTATGACAAATGACCCTCATCAAAACACACCCAACACCCGCCTCGTTTCGAATAGCGCTGTTCGCCTCATTCTGCTAGCGACAGGAAGCATTTCCATCGCGTTAGGGGTTCTGGGTATTTTTTTACCCGTATTGCCTACTACACCTTTTCTGCTGCTTGCCGCTGCGTGCTATGTGCGTAGCTCAGAAAGTTTTTACGCTTGGCTAATCAGCCACCCCGTTTTAAGCAAGTACATCCTCGCCTACCTAGATGGCCGTGGCATTCCTCGCAAGGCTAAGCGTTATACCCTGATGACGATGTGGCTAACAATGGGGCTATCCATGCTTATTGTGCCTTTATGGCAGGTGAGAATTTTATTGCTTTGCACTGGGCTTGCCGTTTCCACCTATATATGGCGGCTACCAGAACCTGACTTATAGGCTGTTTTTTTACTCACCACGGCCAACCAAGGTTGCTCCTCTCTCGGCTTATCCTTCGGTCGATAGTAATGAGATAAAACAGAAAAACCCGCCTGAGTAAGATATTCCTGATATTGTTCAAACTCCATAAAACAACCGTAACGGCTACCGTTCCAACCTTCCGAGCTTCCCCGAGGGCTGGATGTAAACAAAACACCCCCAGGACGAAGCGCCTGATTAAATTCCTTCAATACCCTTGGTAGTTCTTCCGAGGGCACATGAAATAAAGATGCGTTGGCAAATATCCCATCAAAGCGCTCACTTTCTAGGTCAAGCGCAAAAAAACTCTGCTCAAGAACCTCGCAACCACTATAGACCCGCGCCCTTTCACAAAATGGCTTACATCCATCCAAACCAACAGGCTTATGCCCTTGCTTCGAAAAGTAGTACAGATCACGACCTGGGCCACACCCAAAATCCAGTATATCCAAGCCCTTCTTGTCCGGCATTGCTGACAAAAAGGCCTGATAGTTTTGGCTAACGTCATGATCCCTGGTTCCCAGCCAGAACTGCTCAGCACGCTGGGCATAATCATCCAGAGTAATACTTTCAATCGTTTGATAAGAAGTGCTATCTTTTGTCATAGTATAAGTATTTTCCATCAGTGACTTCTAAACTCGAGCCATGTACCGGCTCAACTCAGAAACGAGCGAACTTAACTTTTGGCCTACAAAGATTCCTACATCTGGCAACTTCGACAGCATCTTGGCCAGAAAAAACTCTTAATGCCCGCCGCCGCCATCGTGGTGGAAAACTCCGACGGCCATCTTTTATTACAACAGCGAGCAGACAACAAAAAGTGGGGCTTTCCCGGCGGCGGAGCTGAGCAAAACCAAGGTTTTGCTGAAATCGCCACCAGTGAACTTAGGGAAGAAACGGGGCTTATAGTCGACAAAAAAGACCTTACTCCCTTTGCAAGCCTCTCACAGCCAAACGATAACACCTTTCATTACCCCAATGGTGATGTGACCCACTACTTTGCGCTGTGTTTCCTCGTCAAACGCTGGCAGGGAAAACTAACTCCCGAACCAGAGGAAAGCCTTGACCTGCGCTTTTTCGATACGAAAGGCTTACCCGAAAACCTATCCGTAGGCACCTCCACCTTGCTGAACCACCTGCTTGAATTTAATAAAAGTGGCCGCTTTCAATTAGGCTAACCGCATAGTGCAAGGTGGCAACGAGCGCCAACAAGCTGAGACCCCGTTACACTCGCTTACGAAACGTGACACATTGTCACAACATATATACCTGATGAAGTTGCTTCCTCCTTGTTTTCATTTTAAATTAACCAAAATTACTTATCCCGCTCGCTTATTTAAGAAGCTTAGCCTTGGGATACAGCGCAACCCCCCTTAAACTCATGCCTTTAAAAGGTAGTTTCTCTACCTGAGAAAACTGATGTCCTTGTGATAAAAACGGGGCCGCAAACGACCCAAGCGACGAGTGACGTATGTTTAGCGATAGAAGAGGGAGTCAAAAACGTCGAAAGAGCACTATACGGTACAACCGAGCCCCGCGAGGCATTAGGAAATGCAGACGATCAGGCTCTGAAGAGAGAAGAACAAGTCGATGCTTTAGCAAAGACTGGTACCTTAGAACAAGCTACCTTGAATAAAAATATACAAACAGGGCTGACACATCGTGTCAGCCCTGTTTCCTGGCCCGTCGAAGATGACAGGAAGCCCAGAAATGCTGCGAATACCTACTAAGCTGGTTTAGCGTTAAGCTGGAACCACATTGTTCGCACACGGACCTTTTTGGCCTTGGCCAATTTCAAAATCAACTGCCTGCCCATCATTAAGGGTCGCATAGCCACCCCCATTTTTTATTTCTGAGTGATGTACGAAAAGATCCTTCCCGCCATCATCAGGAGTGATAAAACCGTAACCTTTATCCGCGTTAAACCACTTTACAGTACCTTTGGCCATTACATACTTTCCTATTTAGATGAATATTACATTGTCCGCGTATTTTTACTGCTTGGAGCGCCCTCTAGGACAACTTTACCATAATAATACACTTAACCAAGGAAGCATAACACCTTATTCCCACTCGATGGTAGCCGGAGGCTTAGAAGAAACATCATAAACGACACGAGACACCTGTGGAATTTCGTTGATAATACGGCTGGAGACCTGCTCCAAAAGCTCATAGGGTAAATGAGCCCAGCGAGCGGTCATAAAATCTATGGTTTCCACAGCGCGCAGAGCTATAACATATTCATAGCGACGCGCATCCCCTACCACACCGACGGATTTCACAGGCAAGAACACAGCAAAAGCCTGGCTTGTTTTATGATAAAAATCGGCATTATGAAGTTCTTCTATAAAAATATGGTCGGCTAAACGCAAAATATCCGCATAATCCTTTTGAACTTCACCCAGTATGCGCACACCTAACCCAGGCCCAGGAAAAGGATGCCGATAAACCATATCATAGGGCAAGCCTAACTCCAGACCTATTTTACGCACCTCGTCTTTAAATAACTCGCGTAATGGTTCCAGCAACTTGAGCTTCATATCTTCTGGCAAACCGCCCACATTGTGGTGGGACTTTATTACATGGGCCTTACCTGCTTTGATACCTGCTGACTCGATAACATCCGGATAGATTGTCCCCTGAGCAAGCCAAGTGGCATCAGCGATCTTTTCAGATTCCTGATTAAAAATATCTATAAAGCTATTACCAATTATTTTGCGCTTTTTTTCCGGATCATCAATACCAGCAAGCCCGGAAAGAAAAATCTCCTCGGCATCTACCCGTATCACCTTAACACCCATGTTCTTGGCAAACATACTCATAACTTGCTCCCCCTCCTGGTGGCGAAGAAGGCCGTTATCCACAAATACACAGGTAAGCTGATCACCAATGGCCTTGTGAAGCAATGCTGCGACAACAGAGGAATCCACACCACCGGAAAGGCCCAGGATAACGTGCTCATTTCCTACTTGTTGTTTTATGCGCGCAATAGCATCGCTGACAATACTGGCTGGATTCCAAAGTAATTGGCAAGCAGCAATATCCTTCACGAAACGCTCAAGTATTCTCCCCCCCTGCGCGGTATGCGTTACCTCAGGGTGAAACTGCACTCCGTAGAAGTGCCTGCTTGTATCGGCAATTGCAACTATAGGAGCACTTTGTGTCGAAGCAACAGACTTAAAACCAGGCGGCACCTGCGTCACCTTGTCCCCATGACTCATCCAGACATCAAGCTCAGCTTGTCCACCCTGATTAACATGATCCTCTATACCGTCCAATAAAGGACAGTTTTCAACCACTTGCACCTTGGCATAACCAAACTCACAAGTATCCGAACCTTCCACTTGCCCGCCCAACTGGGTTGCCATAGTTTGCAGCCCGTAGCAAATACCCAGCACCGGGCAGCCCAATTCGAACACCACTTGCGGTGCACGCGGCGTATCGGAGGAAGTGACCGACTCAGGCCCACCGGACAGGATAATAGCCTTCGGAGCAAAGTCTCTAATGGCTTGTTCGTCCATTTCGCATCCACGAAGTTCACAATAAACGCCAATTTCCCTCACTCTGCGTGCAATCAGTTGCGTATATTGCGATCCGAAATCGAGAATTAATATTTTTTCCTGGTGTATATTTTGAGCCATGTTTTTTTCCGCTGAAATGGAGGATTGATTAAAGGGGTGCCTAACAAACAACCCGATAACTTGAAATAATAATGGGGCCGTAATCGCCCCATTATTATTTCAAACCTTGTGAATACCCATATGCAAAGAAGAGTCAGTAAGCAGCTCTACTTAGCTTAGCCGGTAGTTGGGCGATTCTTTTGTGATGGTGACATCATGAACGTGGCTTTCTTTCATGCCTGCTGCGGTTACCTTAACGAACTGGGTTTTAGTCTGCATTTCATTTAAATCACGCGAACCGGTATAGCCCATACTGGAACGCAAACCTCCCACCATCTGGTGAATAATGGCATTCATTGGGCCTTTGTAAGGAACGCGCCCTTCAATCCCTTCAGGAACCAACTTCTCAACGCCCGCGGAGGCATCTTGAAAATAACGGTCACTTGAGCCTTCGCTCTGCCCCATCGCACCCAGAGAACCCATGCCTCGGTATGCTTTGTAGTAACGCCCCTGAAATAACTCCACCTCTCCAGGCGCTTCTTCCGTTCCCGCTAACAAGCTGCCAACCATTACCACATCAGCACCTGCTGCGATTGCCTTGGCCAAATCACCAGAGAAACGAATACCTCCGTCGGCAATCAAGGAAACGCCCGCTTCCCGTGTCACCTTGGCAACTTCCGAAATCGCACTGATCTGTGGAACCCCCACACCTGCGATAATTCGAGTGGTACAAATTGAACCGGGGCCAATCCCCACTTTGACGCCATCAGCACCTGCGTCCACCAAGGCTTTTGCTGCATCCGCTGTTGCAATATTGCCACCGACAACCTCGACACCCCGGAAGCTTTCTTTGATCCAGCGCACGGTTTCGATAACACCCTTTGAATGGCCATGTGCTGTATCTACCACCAACATATCAACACCGGCACTGATTAAAGCCTTAACGCGATCCTTGGAACCTTTACCAACTCCGACTGCGGCACCGACCCTCAGCTGACCAGCACTGTCTTTGCATGCATAGGGATAGGCTTCAGCCTTACGAATATCCTTTAGTGTCACCATGCCACGCAGTTTGAAATCATCGTTAACGATTAATACTTTTTCGATACGGTGCGTATGCAATAAGGACTTTATTGCATCAAGCGACGTGCCCTCTTTAGCTGTCACCAGACGCTCCTTCGGCGTCATAATCGATGTGACCGCATCTTCCATTCTCTGCGTAAAACGCAGATCGCGGCTTGTGACGATACCTAGTAGGTTCTCCCCTTCAACCACAGGCAAACCAGAAATATTGTTGGTTTGAGTAATCTCGATAAGATCACCGATGCTGGCATTAGGAGAAACAGTTAAGGGATCTTTAATAACACCACTTTCAAATTTCTTCACGGCACGCACTTCGCGTGCTTGATCTTCGATGGTCATATTTTTGTGCAAAACCCCAATACCACCCTCCTGGGCCATGCCCACTGACAACCTCGATTCAGTCACAGTATCCATGGCGGCGGACATCAGCGGGACATTCAAGGTTATCCCTTTTGTCACACGAGTTTTGAGATCTACATCTTTGGGTAAAACTTCAGAGTAGTTTGGGACGAGCAGCACGTCATCAAAAGTGAGTGCATCTAAGGCGATACGTAGCATGTATAGGGGACCTTACAAATACGGTTAGATTACCGAGAGTAGTCGACCATTCTACAAAAATCCGATTTTAAGGTAAACAGGCACACCCCAGATTCAGCGAAGCGCTTATCATAACGGGGATAATAGAATAGGTTTGCCCCATTATCGCGGCAGCAGTAAAAAAATAACAAACAATACCGAAGGGGATATCAAAAAATGTTCATTCTGGCCATTTTCTTTTTACTGGGAACTGGATATGCCGGATACCTACTATCAACCAGCCACAAACCCGGCTCGAAGCCTCTCGATTTTATGCGCACCGTACACCACTCCAGCGCACTGGCGGGACTGGCTTGCTTTTGGGTATATCTGCTTACTAGCGAGACCAACACTCAACTTACTGTGGGTTTTCTACTGTTCATCGCCGCTGCGTTAGGCGGTCTTACCCTTTTTAGAGTGATTTTCCCACAAGAACAAAAGCCAATGATGGTTGTTTATGCGCATGCCAGTATCGCTATCGCTGCACTACTGGCAAGCATTATTGGAGTTTTCAACTGATTTACGAAGCGTGAAATCGCTCACTAAGGCTATTACCCAGTGAGCTTTTCCTAATATGAATCAACACAAAGATGCTATTCAAAGGACGCCAACTTCACTTTCGCAGTTTCTGGCAAATCGGTAAACACCAAGCCTGTGTCGTAAAAATCATCACCACATTTGCGGCACCAGCAGGCCTTTGCTTCAAATCCAACCTGTAAAGGCAGGCTGGCATCAGCGGTATCCACTAATCCGAAATGGTATCTTTTTCCCTGTTTTAGCGGCTCCACACCACTAATCAATACCCCTCCGCTGGAAATATCTAGTATCAATCCAACATACTCACTTGTATCATGGTCATATACATTCACATAATAAAGCAAGTTTCTGCGAGACTCTGACCTCTGATCAGGCACTTGTGATTGCATCTCTTCTACCTCTTATCCTGAAGTTGAAAGTTACCTAAAAAACATCCTGTTTTCTTTCTTATATCTAGGAGTTATGGCTGTTTTTGATTACTGCAGATCATATAGATAACCCCAACGAAACGAAATAGCAAGGCAGGTTACATAAAAGCGCACTTCTAATAATGTATTACTTTAGTTTTCTGCCTATTAGCCAGCTTTATAAGAAACGAACTCACAAGTGCTCGCTATCTCATTGTATTATCATATATATAGAGTTATGCAGCCATGCTGAACAATGAAAAGTGAACAAACCCGACAACTTTCAATCCACCCTTTAACAAGTGCGATACTGGTACTATTATAACTGTTAAGGAATTACCACACCTTATAAGAGTGAGATGCGCGCGGTATTAAATGTTCCGCGCTCTTGATACGCTTATAAAGTGAACCCGTCGTGCTTAAACAGGTCTACAAGATACAGAGCCTCTCCAATTCGAAGTGGAAAGCACTCTCGGAAACAAGTCGCCAATTTACCGCACGAGCAAAACCAAACTTCTGCCTAAAATCACCAGGCCCTTTATGAAAACAAGCAAATCGTTTCGCAAACTAGCCTTTACATTATTAGCCTTTAGCTCGCTTTCACTAATTAGCAGCCATAGCCTGTCAATCACCACAAACACCCAGCAACAAATAGAAAGTAGCAAATCCACTCCCCTCTACCCTCAGGCCCAGCAGCCCCGAGTGAGCCTCGCCATTTTAAGCAGGCTTTCGCAAATGCACTACAACAAAGTGGCTGTGGACGACAAGCTATCAAGTAAAATGTTTGACCGATACCTCGCTGAGCTTGACGCATCACGCAGCTATTTTACTCAAGAGGATATCAATGAACTATCCAGCTATCGTTACCGCTTTGACGAAGCCCTAAAATCCGGCAACCTTCGCCCCGCCTTCCTGATTTTTAATCGTTACCACCAAAGAGTTATTGGACGTCTAAACCACCTCATTTATATGGCCGAAAAAGAACTGCCCGGCCTGGATCTAAAACAAAATGAACGCCTCACCATAAATCGTGAAGAAGCCGACTGGCCGGAAGACAATCGTCTCGCCAAACGCTTATGGAATAAGCAGCTTAAAAACAGCATCATCAACCTGAAAACTGCTGGTAAGGAAATTAGCGAGATCCAAACACTGCTAGGCAAACGCTATAAGAATCAATTAAACCGCGCCCTCCAGACGAATAGTAACGACGCATTTCAGGTCTATGTTAACGCACTGACCAAAACCTACGACCCCCATACCCAGTATTTTTCACCACGCTCCTCGGAAGACTTTAATATCCACATGAGCCTGTCCCTTGAAGGCATTGGCGCGGTTCTTCAACGAGAAGATGAGTTCACCAAAGTCGTACGCCTCGTTCCCGCCGGCCCCGCTGACAAGAGTAAGCAGATATTTCCTGCCGATAAAATCGTTGGTGTTGGCCAGGGGACAAATGGTGAACTCATCGATGTCGTTGGCTGGCGGCTTGATGACGTTGTACAACTTATTCGCGGCCCCAAGGAAAGCACAGTCAGACTGGAAGTTATTTCAGGAAAAACCGAAGGTGGTAGCGAAAGAAAACTCATCGACATAACAAGGAATACGGTCAAACTTGAAGAGCAAGCGGCGCAAAAAGACATTATCACCATCAAAAGAGACGGCAAAGAACGTAAAATAGGGATTATCAACCTGCCCACTTTTTATTTTGACTTCAAAGGTGCCCAAAATCATCAAAAGGATTTCAAGAGCAGCACTCGTGATGTCAAGCGCCTGATCGCCGAACTGAAAAAAGAAGGCGTCGATGGCTTGGTAATGGATTTAAGAAACAATGGCGGCGGCTCACTCCAGGAGGCAAACGCACTTACCGGGCTATTTATTAAAGATGGCCCCACCGTGCAGATAAAATCCTCCAACGGCAATGTTGACGTACTGGAAGATGAAGACGACGAAATCTTTTACGACGGCCCACTCGCTGTTGTCGTTAACAGAATGAGTGCTTCTGCCTCAGAAATATTTGCCGGCGCCATCCAGGATTACGGCAGAGGTATTATCCTTGGCGGACAAACCTTTGGAAAAGGCACCGTTCAATCGTTACTCCCCCTGCACAATCAGGGACAATTAAAACTCACCCTTGCCAAGTTTTACCGCATTTCAGGTGAAAGCAATCAGAATAAGGGGGTCATCCCCGACATCACCTTTCCTAGTATTTACAACCAGGAAGAAATCGGAGAAAGCGCACTACCGAACGCTCTTCCATGGGATTACATCCGCTCTGTCGACTTTTCAAATTGGAACAACTACAGCAGTTATTTGCCTGAGCTTCAAAAGCGGCATCAAGGGCGCATAGAAAAAAATCCTGACTTTATCTATCTCAATCGACAAGTAGAGCACTACAATTCTATTCGCAAGATCAAAACCATTAGCCTCTCTGAAAAAGTCCGCACTAGAGAACAAAATGCACGAGAAGGTACACTTCTTCAAATTGAAAACGACAGGCGAGAGGCAAAGGGTTTGAAAGTGCTGGCTGATCTAGACGAAAAGCAGCAGGAAGAAAATAGCACAGAAGAAAAAGAACATGCCTTGCTGGATAATGACGACAGCTTTATATTGGTGGAAGCAGGCAGTATTCTTCTCGATTTAAAAGACCAGCTAGCATCCAAAACTCGAATCGCTAAATACTAAAGGAATTGCCCTGACTGGCACAGGTTGCTCAGGGCAGTTTTTTCTCTTTCTTTATCTGACGTTTATTTTTAAAAAAAGACGTCAGCAAATCACTGGCCTGGGCCGCAAGCACACCGCTACTCACATCAATGCGATGATTAAATGCATGCAGCTCCAATAGATTGATCTGACTCGACACGGCCCCGTTTTTTGGCTCACTCGCCGCATAAACCAAACGCTGGACGCGACCATGAACCAGAGCCCCCACGCACATCGCGCAGGGCTCAAGCGTCACGTAGAGCGTTGTATCTATAACACGATAGTTATTTAGCCTTTTCGCCGCATCTCGCAACGCAACAACCTCAGCGTGTGCGGTGGGATCACAGGCACTAATCGTTTGATTCCATCCCTCGCCTATCACCTCACCGCCCTTCACCAGCACCGCGCCCACAGGCACCTCATCCAAACTTTGTGCTTTTTGAGCAAGCTGTAATGCTTGCTTCATCCACTTCTGGTCGATTAACTCTTGGTCGCTTTCAGGCATTTGGAACTTCTGTTTTTAAGGCGGTCGCTTCGTTGCTTGCTCACGAGGGCTTTAAGCATGTTGCGAATGAAAATAGGGAGTTTAAAAGACCTTCTATATTAACCTAGAAACCGCAGTAGGGTCACTCAGAATAAGAGATACCTCCCTTTATTCACTCTGAATTAAAATGGGCTGTCGACGCGAACCCCAGTTACCAGGGCCTGAATCAAAGACCCCGGCAATGGCTGCGCCACACTGACTACAAGCACCTTGCTCAGTCAAAGACCAAGCGCCTAAGCTGTAGCAATCTCTCTCAATAACACAATGCTGGCAAGCCGGACAATAAGTGCTGCCACCGAAGGGATCATAGATATTGCCCGTATAGACATAATGCAAACCCGCCTTCATTGCGATCTGACGCGCGCGCTGCACAGTGCTTGAGGGTGTTTTTGGCGTAGTGCGCATTTTCCAATCCGGATGAAAAGCACTAAAGTGAAGAGGCACCTCTGGCCCCAGGTTTTCCACAAGCCATTGGGACAGGCGCTCGATCTCCCGGTCGGAATCGTTTTCACCGGGTATCAGTAATGTCGTAACCTCCAGCCATACATCTGTTTCGTGATACACATAACGAAGCGTATCCAAAACGGGTTCCAACGCTGCGCCGCAAATTTTTCGATAAAATTCATCATGAAATGCCTTGAGGTCGATATTGACTGCATCCATGGCCTGAAAGAATTTTTCCCGCGGCTTTTCGCAAATATAGCCCGCCGTGACAGCAACGGATTTTATATTTTTCTGTCTCGCCACTTCTGCTACATCCAGAGCGTATTCCAAAAATATAATGGGATCATTATAAGTGTAAGCAATACTCGAGCAACCCTGTTTTATCGCCTCGGCGACCAGGGCATCAGGGCTTGCATGAGCGGCCATAACATCCATCTCACGAGATTTTGTCGTATCCCAATTTTGACAATATTTACAGGCCAGATTACAGCCCGCTGTTCCGAAAGACAGGACTGAGCTACCAGGCAAAAAATGGCTCAGTGGTTTTTTCTCGACGGGATCAATACAGAAACCAGTAGATCGACCATAGCTGGTCAAGATGATCTCACCATCCTTTTCTGCTCGCACAAAACATGCGCCCCTCTGCCCCGTATGTAGTTTGCAATAACGCGGACAAAGGTCACACTGAATTCGACCATCATCAAGTTGATGCCAATAATCCGTTGCCACATCACTCGAGATAAGGGGATCACCAACTAATTTTTTCATAAGGCCTCCAAAACAAACCTTTTTAATATGTGGGCTCTTTATTTTATGAATCAATGCCCCCAGATATAAAAAAGATACATTATATGGATCACCCCATGAATTCGCGTAGCCGCCCGCCCGCTGTGGCAGGCACCTTTTATCCGGATAATCCAAAGACTTTGCGAAATGACGTATTGCAATATATTAGTGACGCAAAAACTATTAACGGGCCACGACCAAAATTTCTTATCGCACCCCACGCTGGGTACATTTATTCAGGGTCTACCGCCGCCTATGCTTACCGCTATATTAAATCCTATGCGGAAGATATAACACGCGTCGTGCTTATGGGACCTGCCCACCGGGTGGCATTGAGTGGTCTCGCTATACCCAGCATGTCTCAATTTTCTTCACCACTCGGAAATATAAATTTAGACGAAAAAAACCTCGAGAAACTTGAGGCGCTCGATTTTGTGTCAATCGACGATACAGCTCACGCACTAGAACATAGTTTGGAAGTTCAGCTTCCTTTTCTGCAAAGCGTATTGAATGAATTCACTCTAACCCCGATCGTAGTGGGCGAATGTTCGCCCAAAGAATTGGCAATACTGATTAATACATTATGGGGTGGCGACGAAACGCTCTTTATCTGCTCCACGGATTTAAGTCATTACCATGCTTATTCTGATGCAAAACAAATTGACGCGACCACCTGCGATAAAATAAAAAATGGGGAAAATAACATTAGTGGGGAACAGGCCTGTGGTTGTTACCCATTAAATGGCGTCTTACAAGTTGCTCAAGAGCGCCACCTTGAAGTAAAACAACTTTATTACTGTAACTCCGGAGATACAGCAGGCGCGCAAGACGCTGTCGTGGGGTATGGGGCATTTATAATTGGAAACTCTCAGCAATAAAAGCAAAGACACCCTCTTGAAACTCGCGAACGAGACTTTTTCCGAGGGCCTAAATACTGGCTTAAGGCCGATTATTGATTCAGCAGATTACGAAATCCCATTGCAAAAACACAAAGCCTGCTTTGTCACACTCTATTTAAACAATTCCTTACGCGGCTGTATCGGCACACTCGAAGCGCAACAACCACTGGTTAATGCCGTTGTGGATGCTTCGCATTCTGCTGCCTTTCAGGATGTGCGATTTTCTCCACTCAATGCAGATGAGCTTCCCGCAGTGGAAACCAGCATTTCTGTGTTATCCATACCTGAAATTATTCACCTAGCAGATGAATCGGAGTTACTGACACAACTACGTCCCGGCATTGATGGTTTAATTTTGGAAGAAGGAAATCATCGAGGCACCTTCCTCCCCAGTGCGTGGACTCAACTTCCTGAGCCAATGGAATTTCTAGCCCAGCTAAAACGGAAGGCCGGGCTGCCCTCCAATTATTGGTCGCGTAGCGTTGTCGTTAGCCGCTATACAGCAGAAAGTTTTTCCGCGCAAAAAAACCAAGAAAGCCCTGAGTAAGACGAAAGAGAACTTAAATAATTGATTCTGATCAAGGTCGCCTGTTTTCAAAAGAGTTTATAACTTGCCAACCGGCATGAAAATGACAAATACTCATCGGCACCACGCCCATTTCTCTCCACGAGGTTTATCATGCCAAAAATTCCTGCTAAATCCTTCCCTAAAATTAAAGCCGTTGCCCAGCCACGTCCCTCTGGCCCCGCTGGGCAAAACTCTTCTTTTTTCTGCTTTGCTTACCTTAAAGGCGACAGGTAGAGATTAAAAACCCAGCCCTCCTCTTTTTCATTTTTTACTAAACGTACCAGACTCCAGTCGCCAAGTTGAGACAATTCCATCAGCTGTGTATTTTTTTCTAAGGGGCTGGCTTTTAGCTTATCAAATCCTACACCTGGCCCACCTCGAATATTTAAACGTTCGGTAGTTTGATACAAAGGGAATAGTTCCGTATCTTCCTCTTCATCTGCGCGGCTGCGATTTTTTTCCATTAAACGCTTAAAACGCGCCATCGGAAAAGCGGGGCCGGGATCAAACTTGCGGCCCGGAGAAATATCCTGATGCCCGACAATATCAATAATCGAAGGGTAATACGCCAACAAAGAAGATGTGAGACTTTCCACTTGAAGAAGTTGCACCTCTGGATAACACTGCCAGCCTTTTATCTCTACTGACCCTGGCATCTTGCCGATATAAACCTCATCTGTCTGAAAAATCGGGGTTTCACCTGAACGGGAGTAGCAGCCATCAGCTTGTTGGTCGAGCCAACCATAATTGGCAATCTCGATACCAATGGAGCACTGATTAAGGGAGCGCAAGCCTTTCCAACTTGATACGCCCGCATGTCGCGCTTTTATATTAAAAGGCACAATTTGAAATGCCGTACCATCGCGCCCCACTAGCAAATGTGCAGAGCTATATATTTTTTTTCTTGCCCCGATACGGCGCTGTTTTTCAGTAGGTGACAGTAGCATGTAATCGCGACATGACTCGACACTAGCACCTGCCGTGTAGTGCATAACGATTAACTTGGGTGACTCAATGCGCCGACCGACATCGGCAGATTTTTGATACCAATATTCAGGAAAACGATGATTTTTTATCTTCATAGTTGGCTACCAAAATCCTAGAGAGGGTGGCAAAAACTGCCCAACATTTTTGGTAAAATCCACAGAACAGTTGGCCCAGTCGCATTAAAATGAAACGTGCGCCCCTCTATACCTGGAACCGCTAAACCCCTGTCCTGAATCAGTCCCAATACCGCAGACTGGCTGCTGTCAGCCGTTAGCGCACTGCCACTAATGAGCGCCGTTTGAGTAATAACCAAGGCCTGCTCACCCG
Source organism: Gammaproteobacteria bacterium UBA3067 (assembly GCA_002366835.1). GTDB lineage: Bacteria > Pseudomonadota > Gammaproteobacteria > Pseudomonadales > UBA3067 > UBA3067. Next base: position 59,365 of record DFBZ01000118.1, on the reverse strand, counting down.
TCGATAAACCTCGCCAGTCGCGCCGCACACCACCAACGGCCTGATCACACATACTGTATAGTGAACTAGGGACTATTCAAGGGCCAGTTTTCAACTACCCTATTCTAATTACAAATCAATTTCATACTCGATAAAATTCAAACTGACGGGCCTATCTTTGCGCCTACAAGCTCAAATAAAAACCTGCGGGATCAGAAGATACCCACCCAAACATTTTCTAACATCTATAATAAGCGTATTCTGTTTTCAGGGATTATTTCTTGACGTATATCACACAAGCCAACGTTGAGTAACGGTAATATTCACACTCAATATAAGCAAAATAACAAGGCGTTTGTTTAATGGTCAGAGGGGGGGTGGCTAGCATATAAGCTATAAACGCGACAACAGGTCTAATGTAAACAGCTCGAATAATAGCTCCAAAAGCACTACTGATTTATAGAAACCCTAACTTTTTTCAGAAAAACTTGTTTCCAGAAGCCGCAGCGCTTCTTCCATGCTTGGCGCGTCACGCATACTGGCATACTCGGCAGGAAAAATAACGCTGGTAATCACAACGTGTGGAAAATCACCCACATGGAAGTCTTCAATCATCATGGCAAAACGTTGGTTATGCCCAAGTCGGGTATTATCAACTTTTGGGAAGTTAAAAAAATCCAAACGAAATTCACGGTAGATGTGCTTGTCCATCCCCTCTGTTTCGGATACGTCTTCTGAGGCGCCCTCTCCCTCTCCAATAGAAAGGGAAACCTGGATCGTTCGCGCACACATATCAAATTCAGAAAATGACATGGATACATGACGCATAACACCATCGACCTCGACCAACCCCTTAGTGCAATTTCCTCAATCAGCGCGTCTTCTAAGCCCTCGGTATCACCAAAGTCTGCTGCAACCTCGTCATCGGGCCATTTGTATTCCCCAGCATTCTGAGAAAAAATACGGCATTCTTCTTTATTAATATTGTCTCCGAGAGGAATTCGGATTTGAATCGACTGCCCATGCTGAAGCACCGATGAAAGCTGGGCACTTGCGACGCGTTTAGAAAGGCTGGTTAAACGCTTCTTTAAGGTTTCAGATTGCTTTTTATCGCTAGGGTTCTTATCTACAGACACCGAAAGCTGATCCAAATCACGGTGTAACTCATGAAACAGCGGAGAGAGGCTAAGGGAATCACCAAAGTTCAGCGCCAAGAGTTCCAAACGCAATATCTGCTTGGAATAGTCTTGCGCGAGTTGTGCATTTTCTAATAAAAATGTTTTCAGGGTTTGATTAAAAATATCTTTACGCAGCTCACTTTCTGATTGTTCTCGTCGAACTTGCAGCTCAGTAACCAGCCGCGCACTCTCTTGCTTACTACTGACTTCTGAAAGCGTTTTGTTACTCAGGTAACCCACATAAGCCACAACAAGACCCACTATTACGGGCGTTAATACCTTGATCAAAGTATCTAGCCAATCTCGATCATTATCGTTGGGTTGTTTGCTTGCCATCTTCGCCTCTAGGGAATCAGAGTCTAACGTTTTAGCAGAATAAGGCGCTCGTTATGTACAATTACCTTGGTATTAATCTTCACAATACTGCTTGCTGATAAAAAATTTAAAGGAATCGATTCAGATTGAAGATTGTCTGAATACCAAAGCTGATAGCGGCAGGCAGTTTTTGAAGGAATCAAGCGGATACTAAAACTACCGTTAGGAGCTATTTTTGTTTGATAGGAACCCTCCCCACAAAAAACACGAATTTCCGCATTCTCAGGAATAGGCCTTGAATCAGAAGAGTAAACCCTGCCCCGCAACTCAGCCGCGATACCATTCGACGACAATAAAAACAAAACGGAACACCCAATCATTAACTGAGTAAAACTCACCTTCATTTTCACGACCTACCAAATGTGTAAACTAGAATGACTAACGTTAGATTCTGTATACCTGAAAATAAAACAACTCTCAAATACACTTTGGATGTTTTGGTAAAGAATTAAGAGATAGGGAGTGTTTCACTCATCACAAGAGCTGGCTTTTAAAGATAGTTTAGATGAATAGCACAGGGGTAGGCACAAGCGACCACTTAGTTCAATGCACTTCGTGAGACAGCCTACAGCCAGCGAGTGCCAGCCCCGAAAAGCACATTGAGTACAAGATGTGTTATTTGAATAGATTCTGACTGAAGATTTTTGACAGAGGCACTCTAAAGATCCTCCAGCCGCCCAGCATCACGCACCATGCGCAATTTTTCGTGTTCTTCCATAGCAATCAGTGTTTGAAATAAATCCTTTACCGATTGCACATCACTCTCGTTCTGGAGGCCCTGATACATCTGAATAAGCAGGTCATGGCACTCTATAGCGATAAGCACCACTTCGGAAGTACTGGCTCCAGAAACACGGCTAGCGAGCGATGCAAGCTTTTCTGAACCATTTACTTCTGGAGTTTGATTAAACCAGGTGTCTAATAACTGCGAGGAAGCATCCCCTTTAAATTTTTCAGTTGCCTCACCTAATGCCTGCTGATGATCCGCTAAATAATCCAGCAACATAACGGCCCTCTCTCTGGCATTACCTTCCTCTAGCTCGCGGTAGTGCTTCTCTAGGTCGGCATGAAACTGCACCACCCACGCCAGAATATCTTCAACCCGTTTAAATCGCATGTTTTACCTCAATCTAAAAAATTTATAAGTTATACAAACATAGGCTTAGACAAAAATATTTTGCTTGATCTGAATCAAAAGAATAAATAACTCACCCCAATATCCCATAATATTGGAGAAACCTTGTCGACCGGTGATTCTACACTTAGGCTACAAGCCTAACAGCTCACCATAACCCACCCGGTAATCGGGGTGCAAAAACTGATAACCCGACTGCAGTAAACGTGCATTACTACATCGCTTATTCTGCCCCCCTTTTATTTCGCCCTGCTCCACGCGTGCAGGAAGACAAACACCCAATTCTCCAGCCATCCAGTCAGACGCTTCTTGTTTGCTAACCGGCGCACAATCCACCGCAACATAGCTACTTTCCAGGGTATCTATTTGTAGAAGGTGCTGCAATACCCCGGCACAATCATCGCTGTGAATACGGTTGGTGTATTGGGGAAAATTCTCACACACCCTCACCCTCTCCTCTCGCACAGACTGTAAAAACTGCATGCGGCCAGGGCCATAAATTCCGCCAAAACGCACATTGGCATACTCTAAACCACTATGCGCTAAACACTGCTCAGCCTCCAACATAATTCTCCCTGAAAAACTACTTGGCTGGGTAGCTGAATCTTCATCCACCCATTCGCCTGCGCTTTGCTGATAAACCGCTGTACTGGAAGTAAATAGAAAACGTTTAATAGGGATGTTTTGAGTGTGTATTTGGTGAAGAATATTTTTTAAGCCCAATAAGTACGTACGACGATAAGCTTCTTCAGACCGCTCACCCGCTGCCGCGCAATAAACCACGGCGTCGAGATACTTGGGCAATACCGGAAAATGATTTTTTACAGCAAGGTCAGCAGCAATGCCCTGGATGCACCCTGGCAGCTTAACGCTATCTCTGCGCATACCCCACACTTTACAACCCGCATCATTTAAACGCAGACCCAAGCGCAAGCCCACGTCGCCACAACCGGCTATTAGAATATTCGAAACGGGCACAGTTTTAACCTCTTGTCAGAACGGTAAAATATCTTATATTAATGGCACTCTAAACTTAGAACGAGCAGCTAAAAATAACCTTCTTTTCTGCCCGTTCCAGTTATGCGCTTATTTATAATCGAAAAATAACAGAACTCCAAGCTTCAGCTCGATATAGAATGCTCTAGCGTTTTCATTAATAAGCCCATAGATACATCAGCAGATGGCGGTATTTTTATTCCTACTTTATGGCCAGGACCTGGGGTAACATTGATAGCTTCGCCCTTTATATTTTTCGTTTATTTAACGATGAATTTTACCGTGGCATAATTTACTGCATTCGCTTGCACGGAGAGTTTCACGGGAATATCTGGCCAGTTTTCTCTTACCAGCATGATTAACCCCGGGTCAGACATGATTAATGCATCCGGCTTGATGGTGAGCACCTCTTGCATATCCCGCACAAAGGAACGCACCTTGTCATTGTGGGGAGCCAGGTTGCAGGCGAGATATAGCTGCTTCACTAAAGCATGTGCTTTTTCAGCCGCTGCACTGAGGTTTTCGATACGGTTAAACTCATTATTACAAACCAGTAAGCTATAAGGAGAATTCAACTTCCAAGTGCACCGCTACTTCAGCCGTAATAGACCTCTGCTAGTTTCAAATAATTTAAGATTTTTCTAGGGCGATTATTGATTGTATCGATTATGCTTTGTAGTTGTCTATCAGTGAGGTCAGAAAACCAGGTGCCCTTTGGAAGGTACCGCCTTAATAGCATCCGCGCCGTAAGCAAAGGCGTAATCCATCATTTTAAGCAAACCGGCGGGAAGGAGCTGCTCAGGCCTCATTATCATCCCGAATTAAAATTGTGTGCGAAAAGAGCTAATCAGGAAGGGTTGCCAAATTGTGCCAGGTCAGAAAAATGCCATATAAAGAGAAGGGTTATTTTAGCACTTGGATTAAAATGCTTAAATAACTGAGGCGTAAACGAAGCTTATTGCCAACTACTGACGCATGCTTTCATATAGCTATCATAGTCACCGCCGTGCTTATTGTATTGATAATCGTTGGTGCAGTAGTTGATTACCATTGAGCTTGCAAGCGCATCGTATTCAAGCTGCAAAGTGCCAATATTTTCATTATATTTTTCGTACTCTGCCCATAAAGCACTTACCGTAGGAGCATTTTCAATTAACTCCCATAGCAATGGGGTTAACGTGTTGTTCTTAGCAGTAATTTGCTGAACCAGATAGTCTTCATGTTCCCCGCGCTTGCGTGCATCAAGGTTTGGGGTAGTAAGAATATATTCGACAACTAGTAAGTAGGCCTCAGAGCACAGTTTGTCTCCGCTTTCTGCCGCCGCAAGCATAAAGTCGGTTGCCTCTTTAAATAAGGTCTTACCACTTGAATTGGTACGATGGATGTCGCCATATTTTTTCTCCCAAGCGTACTGAATGACACTGCTATCACACCGGGAAGATTCAAAAGAGTCCTGCGCATTGGCAATTGAAGCAACGAGATAAAAACTAAAACATACAGCAGAAATTCGGAAAAACATATACCTAACCTTCAGTCTATAAAAGCTACAACAGGCATCAAATCAAAGTCTGGGTGTCTATACCTATTCCCTAATTAAGGCTAGTAAGAAAGAAATTCCATTTTGGTAAAACAAGGTAACAGAACGTTGGCTTATTGCTTCTTGTGATCACGTTAACAGTTTTGAAGCTTGCCTCTATCTCTAAATACCAGGCATAGGCTGCATCTGCTTTATTCAGGTGAAACCTCATTTTCACGACCGGCCTAAATCCGGCATAGCAGACATGTTGTGCTAGCCTTAATAAAAGAACACTAGATTTTAAAGGGGAGAAGTTATGAGAAAGTTTCTTAAGTATTTAGCTGCCGGATTACTCTTTTCAGTGATAGCGCTACCAATCAGCGGATTGGTATCAGCAGAGATAAGAACCACCAGTGTTTCACAACAGAGCGCCGACCTTAAGCACCTTGCCCTGCCTAAAAATGGCGTCAGCAAGGAATATGTAGCCCAAAAACTCGGCGAACCCACTAGAAAGGAAGCAGCCATTGGGGAGCCACCTATTGCCGTATGGCATTATGACCGCTACTCAGTATATTTCGAGCACAACAAGGTTATACATACTGTGCTGAAAAAGAAATAAAATACAAACCATCCAAAGTGAGCACGTTGCGTGCTCTTAATGTTTTGCGTCTCTTTTATCCAGCCTCTTTTTAGTGAATTCTTGCCTGGGCGTTAACTTGCTCTTTCTACTTCCGTAGGGATTATCACCTGTTTTAAAACTAATTCGTATCGGCGTTCCCACCATCTTAAGTGCTTTTCTGAAGCTATTTTCAAGATAGCGCCGGTAACTTTCTGGAACGCTCTCTGTTTTGTTTCCGTGTATTATAATGCTCGGTGGGTTAGTGCCGCCAAAATGTGCAAAGCGAAGCTTAATGCGCCGCCCATTGATTGCCGGTGGTTGATGTGCGGCAACGGCATCTTCCAGATAGCGCGTAAGCAGTGAAGCACTTACTTTCATGTTGGCGGAAATATAGGCCTTGTCAATTGAACCGTATAACTCTCCCACACCCGTACCGTGCAACGCGGATATAAAGTGTACTTTTGCGTATTCAACAAACTGTAAACGCCTCCTTACTTCACTTTTTACCCTTTCTTTGTGGGATGACTCCAGGCCATCCCATTTGTTAATGGCTATTACGATGGAGCGCCCCCGCTCCAGGGCAAAACCCAAAAGGTGAAGATCCTGATCGACGATTCCCTCGCTGGCATCCAGCACCAAAACAACCACATTCGCATCATCAATCGCCTGAAGGGCTTTAATCACCGAAAACTTTTCAATGGTTTCTTTAACCCTGCCTCGACGCCGCACGCCGGCGGTATCGATCAATGTATAGGGTTTACCATTGCGCTCATAGGGGATGTAGATGGAGTCACGGGTGGTTCCGGGCATATCGAATACCACCACACGCTCCTCACCAAGCATGCGATTCACGAGTGTAGATTTACCAACATTGGGGCGCCCTAATATCGCAATTTTAGGGCCTTTTACTTCGTCTTCATCAGGCTCATCAACAACTGGCAAGGCATCCAGCACATATTCGATCAGCGTGTTTACGCCTCGATTGTGGGCTGCCGCTGTGGCAATGGGATCACCGAGCCCAAGACTATAAAACTCAGCCAACGCCACATCGGTATCAAGACCATCGGATTTGTTGGCCACAAGGTAAACCGCTTTACCCTCTATTCCACGCAGCCGTTTCGCAATACTGAGGTCTCCAGCCATCACACCAGCTTTAGCATCTACGACAAAAAGAACGACATCCGCTTCTTCTATTGCTGCAAAGGATTGCTGCACCATAAGGTTATCGACTAGGTGCTCTTCTTCTGCCAACCCGCCGGTATCGATAGCAATAAAGTGCCGCTCACCAACACTACCCTCACCGTATTGGCGATCTCGTGTTAAACCTGAAAAGTCTGCCACGATGGCATCACGACTGCGCGTGAGCTTGTTAAACAGCGTGGACTTACCCACATTGGGGCGTCCGACAATAGCGATAACAGGTTTCATTTGAATTAGTTACTCTTGAATATAAGTGCGCATTTCTACTACTGGGATAAGCGCCTCCTTTTATTATACGCGCACGATGCACTTAAGGAGAATCAACGACGAATTTGAGCATTTCCATAGCACCTGAAGGCACCCCTCGAACTTGCAGCAAAGCCGTGCTTCCCAACTATTGGATTAAGCTTAGCGCTTTAAGTTCGCCATGATTATTGAGCAGATAGAGCTCGTCCCCCTTCACGGAAACTGGGGTTCTAATGCCGTTACCCGCCTCTCTGGTAATGGGCTGATAAACAGCTTTGTTCTTGCTTAAAGGGTTCTCACGATCCGTACGACCACTTATCCGATGTTCGACTGCTATCTTGCCATCAATTTGCGATATCCAGTACAGATACCCCTCTATATCGGCTACTACTAAATACGATCCCATCTTCACAGGTACAGTAGGCTTGCGATCCAGCAACTTCTCCTGTCGCCATAACTCTACACCGTTACTTTGATCAAGTGCTAACAACTCCCCAGAAGATGTGGTGAGGTAGAGATTCGAAAGGCTTGACTCCAAACCGACATGGCTGGATAGCTCTCTATTCCATAATATTCGCCCAGAGGAAAGCTCAATAGCGACTACTTTGCCTTGATATGCACTCACATAGGCTATCTCACCATCAACCACGAAGCGCCCATCTACATCAACAATACGCTCCAGCTCGGATCGGCCCTGCGGCAAGGCTACAACGGCCTCCCACTTCGGAATTCCGGTATCCAGAGAAATGGAGGCGAACTTACCATTGGCAAAGCCAGCAAGAACCTGGTTTTCCATAATGTGTGGTGTACTGGTTCCCCTTAAACTAAGAACAGGAACCACTGTTTTGTACACCCATTTTTGCTGTCCTGCCGCTGCATCCAGCGCGTAAAGACTACCGTCTGAGGTTTGAACCACTACCAACTTGCCATTAGACTGAGGGGGAGCAAGAATCTCACCGCTCAGGCCAACGCGCCACTTCTCTTCACCGTTACGCTGATCGAGCACCAATAATTCGCCGTCACTGCTACCCAACAACACCAACCCGTAACCCGCAAATAGGCCACCACCGATAGAAACATCCAGGGCTTTCTTCCAAACAACATCCCCGCTTCGCCGGTCAACTGCAAGCACTACACCCTTTGTATCGGCGACATAGATGGTTTTTTCTGTTACGACGGGCATCAGTTTGGAGTAATACTTGCCCACCCCGTCTCCAACTTGAGTGCTCCACACCTGCTCAATTCTGGGGCCCTCTGGTGCAGAAAACTCCTTTATCAAAGGCTGAAGACTACACCCTTGCAAAAATACTCCGAGAATAAAAAGAGGAGCAGCGAAGGCAAACCGAACATAAGTGTTATGTAAGTTTTTTATCATTAGTTAAATAATTCTTTAGTATTTATTTTAATAAGGGCCGCAGTCGCCACTTACTCTGAAGCCACCGTCAAATCATCAAGCTTCATTTGAACCAGGCCGTCCTTCTGTGCGCCATCACTTGTCGCAACATCAATACTTCTCTGGTAGGCCGCTCTCGCTTCAAATTCCTCACCCATTTGAACGTAAATATCGCCCTTAACTTCCTCAGCCAAGACCCTAATGGATGGGTCAAGTGGACCAGATAAAAGCTTTAATCCCTCGTCGTACTTCTCCTGCGCTGAAAGCACACGCGCCAACCTGACTTTGGCGACATTACCAAGCGGCTTCCCCGTTTCTTGCTCTACCACCCATTGCAAGCGCTCAGCAGCGGCTGCAAGATCTCCTTTCTCCACCTCAAGCTTTGCGATAGCGAGCGCAGCAAAATGGGCGTACTGAATACTGGGATACTCTTCAATAAGCTGCCCACCGAGATGACGCACTGTACTAGACTGTTTTTCAGCCTCGGCAGGATTTTGTACCAAAGCCAATGCTTCAATCATATCTTGATATAATACCGATGCCGCTTGCTGCTTTTCATCCTGAGAGCGGGTCCAAGCCTGCCATCCAAACACCAGAGAAAGAGCAATAGCAATGGTAAGCAAGGTAGATGCGCCATTTTGTTTAAACCATTTTTTAATAGCTTCTACCTGTTGCTCTTCGGTAGTATATGTTTCCACAGATCTCTCCTAGATTGTCATTTATTTGATTGCATTAAAAACGCTGCGATAAGTCTTTTGTATAGGCAAGGCATACAGCTGGTGCAAAATTTTTAAATAAAAAGCTAAACTCTAAAATTTTAACGGCTAATCGCGACAGCAAGCGCTGCAAGGTCATCTGCCGAGAAAGATTTTTGCTCGCTCCGCTCACGCAAGGGCTTCAACATCACCGTATTATTTTTCAGCTCTTCCTCTCCGGTAACCAGAGCAAAACGTGCACCGGATTTATCAGCCTTTTTTAACTGGTTCTTAAAGCTGCCTTCTCCGCAATGTGTAATCACCACTGCATCGGGACAAAAACGACGCAGCTTTTCAGCGAGAACCATCTGCGCTTTCTTCTCTTCAAAACCAAACGCTATACAATATAGATCAATAACGGGCACCATGTCAGTTGGCTTGGAAATGTTTTCCAGCAACAAGATAAGCCTTTCCATACCCATAGCAAAACCCACTGCCGGTGTTGGCTTACCACCGAGCTGCTCCACCAGGCCATCATATCGACCACCTGCACACACCGTACCTTGCGCGCCGAGTGCATCTGTCACCCACTCAAATACAGTTTTGCTGTAATAATCCAAACCCCGAACCAAGCGTGTGTTCAATTCATACCGAATACCATTTGAATCCAGAATAGCGCACAACTTTTCCAAGTGATCACGTGATGTTTCATCGATAAAATCAAGCAATACGGGGGCCTCATTTAACAAAGCCTGAGTTTCCGGGTTTTTGCTATCAAGTATGCGCAAGGGGTTTTTATTGAGTCTTTCTTGGCTATCAGCATCCAGCTGATCCGCTCTTTCGCTCAGAAATTTCACTAGAGCAGCGTTATAGCGCATGCGGCACTCTTTAGTACCAATGGAATTTAACTGCAGGCTAAGGTGTTCGGATATACCCAGTTCATGCCAAAACCTGGCGCTCATCAGAATAAGCTCAGCATCAATATCAGGCCCTGCCATACCGAAGGTTTCTACACCCAGCTGATGGAATTGACGATAACGCCCTTTTTGAGGCCGCTCGTAACGAAACATTGGCCCTCGATACCATAGGCGCTGAACCTGGTTAAACAGTAATCCATTCTCCTCGGCAGCACGCACACAGCCAGCGGTTCCTTCTGGTCGCAATGTGAGGCTTTCGTTATTGCGATCAGCGAAGGTATACATTTCTTTTTCGACAATATCCGTAACTTCGCCCACCGAACGCTTGAAAAGCTCGGTAACTTCAATAACCGGCATGCGAATTTCGCCATAGCCATAACTATGCAGAACTTGAGACAGCGTGTTTTCCAAGTGCTGCCAAAGACCCGTTTGTTCGGGCAAAATATCATGCATGCCACGAATTGCTTTTATGCGTTTCGCCAAAACAGAAAACCTTCCAGAGAATTTTTTACTAGTTAGCAGGGAGGGTGGAGTTTACTTAAGAATCAGAACTTAATGTAGCGGCTTTTTCGCGCACCATTCGTTCAATTTCATCGACTAAAGATTCTTTGTCTACTTTGTGGCTTTTTTGACCATCTCGATAAATCAAATTCGCTGGGCTGGCCCCAGCAACACCAATAGCTGCTTCCTTTGCTTCGCCCGGCCCATTCACCTTGCAACCAATCACCGCCACATCAATGGACTCTTTCACATCTTCTAGACGCGCTTCAAGCTCATTCATAGTGGAAATAACATCAAACTCTTGCCGGGAACAGCTTGGACAGGCGATAAAGTTAACGCCTTTCTTTCTTAAATTCAGACTTTTGAGGATATCAAAACCCACTTTAATCTCTTGAACTGGGTCAGCTGCCAGAGAAATACGCAAGGTATCACCAATGCCTTCCATCAGAAGTGCTCCTAAGGCTATCGATGATTTCACTGTGCCTGCACGAAAAACACCCGCCTCGGTAACACCCAGATGCAGAGGTTGATCAATTTGCTGTGATATCAAACGATAGGCATCGACGGTCATAAACACGTTGGAAGCTTTCAAGCTTAACTTAAAATTCTGAAAGTCGTGACGATCCAGAATATCCACATGACGCATCGCCGACTCCACCAGTGCTTCAGCGGTAGGCTCACCATATTTGCGCTGCAGATCTTTCTCTAATGAGCCCGCATTGACACCAATACGCAGAGGAATATTTTTATCTCTGGCGCAGGCAATCACCTCTTTAATACGCTCTTCCTTGCCAATATTGCCAGGATTGATGCGAAGACAATCTACACCGTATTCCGCGACTTTCAGAGCGATAGTATGATCAAAGTGGATATCCGCTATCAACGGTACTTTTGCTTGCTCTTTAATGCGTTTAAATGCTTCGGCAGATTCCATGCAAGGAACAGACACCCGTATTAAATCGGCACCCGCTTCTTCGAGATCGCGAATTTGAACCATAGTGGCCTCAACATCACGGGTGTCCGTATTGGTCATGCTCTGCACAGTGATGGGTGCATCGCCCCCGACAGGAACATCTCCCACCCAGATTTTACGGGTTTTACGGCGTACGATTTGATGACTGCTGCCACTCATGGAAAGACTTCACTTAGTTGATTGGGACGGAAGAAACGCGTTAGCGATCAGGATAAAGACGAATTCTATCCGCCCAGCTTGACAACAGCAACACGACTTTGCCGACTCTGATAAGAATCGAGATTTACGTGCTCGCCATTAAAATTAAGGCTCACACCCTGCACATTGCCGACAACCACTTTAAAAGGCGCTAAGCCGGAAAGGCTGAGCGACTCACCAGGCGACATCAGTGCGGCATGAAGTGTTCCACCGGACCCGTCTGTCACTTTGACCCAGCATTCTTCTTGAGCGCTGACAAAAAGGGAATCAATAAAACTGGTAAACGCATTTCCCTCGTTTGCTGCTACTCTATTTTTTTGTACTGTCGCTACAACATTCTCATCTCTTCCGGCTAGTTCTAGCTCTTGTGGCTGAACAATCGGCGAAACCTCCCCCCCTTCGCTGGAAAAATCCTCAAAGATAAGGCGGCCGTCCGCTCCTTCTATCGATACCTTTTCCAAACCGGTACTTGGTGAGCCGTCATGATCAGATTTACTCCAATAAGAAAGAGAGAGTAAAAGAATAATCCCGATTACAACAGCCGTCAGGAGGTAGATAACAATATGTGAACGAGCACGATTTGCCCTAAACGTAGGCCGGCTGACAGACACCGTATTTTCTGTGCTTGACTGACTAATATAAGGCTCGTCACTCAAGCCCTCATTATACTTTTCAATTAGCGCATCCGCCGACAGGGACATGAGACGAGCGTAAGCGCGAATATAACCCCTTACGTAAATTGGCTCCGGTAACTTTGAGTAGGCGTCCTCCTCCAGAGCGCGCAAATAGGCCACGGAAAGGCATAGCTGATCTGCCGTCTCATTGATGGATACACCAGACCTTTCCCGCGCAGTGCATAGCTCTTCGCCCACTGTCATTGAGCGCGCCTGATCTGCGCTTGGTTTACTCGGTTTTAGCATTGATCTCTTTGGCTTTGGTTTTGATTTTCTCGCTCCATGTCGGATTACGGCCTATTTTTTAAGGCGTTCAAACTGTCCTGATATAGCTTGAACTCATTCGACCCAGGAAAACGTTTTCTTAACGCTAACTCATAACTTGCCAGCGCGTTTTTATCCCCAAAAACTCGTTCCAGCTGGATGCCAAGCCAGAGGCTTTCAGCATTTTGTTTTGCCAATAACAGATAACGCGTATAAAGCTGCCTTGCAGCTTCATTCTCACCACCTTCCAGCTTTAACTTAGACAACCCCAACAAGGTTTTTGGCAGGTTTTTATCCAGGCGGTAAGCATTCTCAAACGCAGCACGCGCTGCACCCTTATTTTCAGCCAAAATTTCGCAATGCCCAAGGTTCTGGTAACTTTCAGCTCGCCCACTATAGCGGTAATCAACGGCTGCCTTCGTTAGGTAGGTGCGAGCTTCTAGGTATAGGCCACGACGGCAAAGTGAACTACCATAGTTATGCATAACACTGGAATTTTCACTATCAAGCTCCAGTGCTTTCTTAAAGTGAAATGACTCACGAGCATCATCCCCCTCTGCTTGGTAGAATATAGCCAGCGCATTGTGCACTTCTACAGACTCCGAATTTAATTCGAGCGCCCGCTTTAAATGCCGGTGGGCATGGCCCATCTCACCGTTCCTCAGGTATTGAATACCGGCTGCCAAATGTGCTTTTACCGCCGCCTCTGTATCAAGCTGCCTCTGTTTCTGCAAGCGACTGGGCGGTGTTTTTACTTCGGAATCTTTTCCACTACCGATGCTGCTACAACCAGTACCAATAAGCACTGAAATAAGAAATAAATAAAAATATCCATTTTTTATCAACATGTTAAGCTGTATTTCCGTATTTTCTGCACTGTATATCTCGTAGGATTTTCACCCTGGAATATTTCGTATTCAAGCCGAGCCATCCGCCCCATCACCTGAGCTTATATCTATCAGCTTTTCCCGCCAACGTGAATTACGGCGAGTCCGGTCTTGTACTTTGCCCACCAGCTGACCACAAGCGGCATCTATATCATCACCACGCGTACTGCGTACAGTAGTAGTATAGCCTTGTTTTAACAGAAAATTCTGAAACCACTCTACCCTTTCAGTAGGGGAGCGGCGGTAGTCACTACCAGGAAATGGATTAAAGGGGATCAGGTTAATTTTTGAAGGGACATTGCGTAGCAGTTTCGCAAGCTGTTTCGCATGCTCAGGGGCATCGTTAATCCCATCAATCATCACATACTCCATGGTGACGCGCCGACGATTGCTATCGTACCTATTGAGGTAGCGTGTACAAGCAGCCAGCAGCTCTTTCAAGGGGTATTTTTTATTGATGGGGACTAACTGGTCTCTCAATTCATCATTAGGTGCGTGCAGGGATACTGCGAGGGAAACATCAATTTCCTCTCCCATCTGATCCATGGCGGGCACCACGCCGGAAGTACTTAAGGTCAGCCGTCGCTTTGAAACACCGTAGCCCAAGTCATCTTTCATAAGATGCATCGCGCGAATAACATTATCAAAATTGAGCAACGGCTCGCCCATACCCATCATCACAATATTTGTGACGGGGCGATCACCGCGATTATCTCTCGGCCCAAAGGACTGATTGGCCACCCAAACCTGGGCGATAATTTCAGCAGCGCTTAAGTTGCGTTGAAAACCCTGCTTACCCGTTGAGCAAAAACTACAATCCAGGGCGCAGCCCACTTGAGAGGAAACACACAGCGTACCCCGACCATCACTGGGTATAAATACGGCTTCTACACTGTTGCTATGATCCAGTTTTAGTACCCACTTTCGAGTACCATCTTTAGAGAATTTTTTATAAACAACTTCAGGAATGTAGATCTCAGCCGTACTTTCAAGCTTGGCACGTAATGCCTTGCTGAGGTTTGTCATGTCCTGAAAATTATCGACCGCGCCAAGATGAATCCATTTCATCACCTGTGAAGCACGAAAAGGTTTTTCACCGAGACCGGCAAAAAATTCGATCATTTCCTCCTGGGTTAAACCCAGGAGGTTCACTTTGGGTGCACCCGTCTTTAAAATTTCTTCGTTCAATGGTGACCCTCTAAAACAAAAATTAAACGCTTATCGGGTGCGCGGGCAAATTTGCGCATCGTCAAAGAAATAAGCGATTTCACGCGCTGCAGACTCTGGCGCATCGGAACCATGTACCGCATTTTCATCAATGCTTTCTGCGAAATCGGCACGAATAGTACCCGCATCCGCTTCCTTGGGGTTCGTTGCACCCATAAGATCACGATTGCGAAGTACTGCGCCTTCCCCTTCAAGCACCTGAACAACCACTGGGCCGGAAATCATAAAAGCCACCAGGTCATTGAAAAAAGGACGCTCTTTATGCTCGCCGTAGAACCCTTCTGCTTGTTCTTTGGAAAGGTGTAGCATTTTTGATGCAACAACGGTCAAGCCCGCATCTTCAAAACGAGTCAGGATTTTGCCAATCACATTTTTTGCAACTGCATCAGGTTTAATGATGGAAAAAGTACGTTCAATAGCCATTGCTTACGCTCCGAAGAAGGATAAAGAGAAGATAAGTTCTTATAAAACTCAGGGAAGCGAAAAAGCAACAATCTAAGTGCTCCCCAATGAGGCGCGCATTATACTCTGCTTGCAAGCTATTGCCATAGGGGCTACGGCACATCGTGACAAATCTGTTTCTTTCTAACGCTCAATCAGCCTCTTCAATCCAAGCCATCTGAATCGCCTCGAGCACTTTCTCTCCACTGCGGGCGGGGTCATCATTGAAATCCTCCAGGGCAAGCACCCAGTCCCGCAGGTCTGTAAAACGCACTGTTAGTGGATCTACATCGGGGTAAGCATCAGATAGCTCTATGGCAATCTCGTTAACATCCGTCCACTTTAATTCCATAAATCAACCTCCTGTATTAATGTCGCTCAGACACCTGATTAATGGTGTATTTCGGAATTTCAACGACAAGATCCTCGTCGGCAACAACAGCCTGGCAGCTTAGCCTTGAGTCGGGGTCGAGCCCCCAAGCTTTATCCAGCATGTCGTCTTCAAGCTCGTCACTTTCTTCCATAGAGCCAGCACCCTCTCGGATATAAACATGGCAGGTGGTGCATGCGCAGGATTTTTCACAGGCGTGCTCAATGTCTATATCAATGCGAAGTGCGGCATCCAGTACGCTTTCACCCGCATCCGCCTCCACAACTCCCCCTTCCGGGCATAATTCATCATGGGGCAAAAAAATCACTTGAGGCACTACTTACTCCGTTTTAGTAAAATTAAGACTGGTGCGATGGTCTAATATATAGAAAGAACCATAGCAGCTACAGGTCATCCACTCGCTGGCCGGATAAGGCATCGCTGATGGAACTATCCATGCGCTTGGCAGCAAAATTCTCAGTGGCTGCATTTAATTCATCACAACCACGCTTAACAGCATGAAGGTCGCCGCCCTGCATCGACTCTTCGAGCTGGTTTATCTTTGTATCGATTTCGGCTCTTTCCCTATTACAAAGAAGCCTGGTGCCATCAACAAGCAATGCGCCTTTTATTGACTCTAATATTCGCCCGGCCTCAACCTGCTGCTCGCGCAAGCTGCGCTGCTCACTGTCTTGCCGAGCAAAGTCAAATGACTCCTGCAGCATTTTGGTCACTTCTGTCTCGTCAAGGCCATAACTTGGCTTGACCTCTACATGAGCCTCAACCCCGCTATTTATCTCTTTAGCGCTGACACTGAGTAAACCGTCAGCATCCACTTGAAAGGTCACGCGTATTTTGGCTGCACCCGCCACCATCGGCGGGATACCCCGCAGAGTAAATTGCGCCAGAGAGCGGCAATCCTCTACCATTTCTCGCTCCCCCTGCACAATATGCAGCGCAAGGGCCGTTTGCCCGTCTTTGTAGGTGGTAAACTCCTGAGCGCGGGTAACGGGAATGGTGGAATTACGGGGAATAAGCTTTTCCACCAGGCCACCCATTAACTCTAACCCCAGGGAAAGTGGCGTAACATCCAGCAGTAAGATTTCATCCTCCCTTCGGTTGCCAATAAGGGCATCGGCCTGCAGAGCAGCCCCCAGAGCAACAACGTGATCGGGGTTAATACTGCACAAGGGCTCACATTCAAAAAAATCACCCACGATGCTGCTTACAACGGGACTTCTGGTTGAACCTCCCACCAGCACCAGGTCTTCAATTTCATCTGCGCCAATTTTTGCATCGAGCATAACTTTACGACAACTGCGCAGCGTTTGCTTGATAAGAGGAGTCACGAGTATATTAAAGGTTTCGACCGTAAGCGCACCCGACCATTGCAAGCCACCACAGCTATAATTTAGATTTACTTTTTCTTGCTCTGTAAGAGTTTCTTTGGCGTTTCTCGCCAAGTCGAGCAAAGAGCGCCATTGCGCCGAATCCAACTCGGGGCTGCCCATTTGCTCTTTCAACCAATGGGCGATAAGGCTATCAAAATCGTCACCACCTAATGCGGTATCCCCACCCGTGGCAAGCACTTCAAACACGCCTTTGGAAAATAACAGAACGGAGACGTCAAAAGTACCGCCGCCCAAATCGTAAACCACATGCACGCCTTCGGCCTGTTTATCCAACCCGTAGGCCACTGCAGCCGCAGTGGGCTCACTGAGCAAGCGCAGGACATTAATGCCCGCCAAGTGTGCGGCATCCTTCGTTGCCTGCCTCTGCGCATCATCAAAATAAGCCGGTACCGTGATCACAGCGCCTTCGATATCTTCACCCAGTGACTCAACACTGCGGCGATATAGTACTTTGAGTATCTCAGCAGAAACCTCTACGGGTGACTTCTTTCCACTTCGGGTTTGGATGCGCGGCGCTTTGGGATTATCCCTCGTAAACTGATAGGGCAGTTCGGCTGTGTTTATATCATCAAGGGAGCGGCCAATCATTCGTTTAACAGAGGTGACGGTATTTTCAGGGTCAATTTCCGCGTTTCGTAACGCATCCACACCCACAACCAGTTCTTTACCATCCAGAAAGCGCACCACCGAAGGAACAGTCGCTTGACCTTCAGTATTGGTAATCACCTCACTTTGACCACTTCGTACCGTGGCGACTAAGGAGTTTGTGGTACCCAGATCAATACCCACTGCATGCTTGTGCTGGTGTGGCGCGATACTTTGTCCAGGTTCTGCAATTTGCAGTAATGCCATATAGCTTAATCCAGTAATTTGTGTTGGAGTGCATCAATTTCTTCAAAAAATTTTTCCAGGAAGCGTAATTTCAATACGCTGTCATGGGCATTTTGGAAAAGCGACTCCCGGCTTTCGGTTTGCACCGAAGCACTTAACTGCTCATAAAACGCTTGAAAAGACTGCCCTTCTTTCGTTTGAAGGCTGCCTGCATGATCCATAAGCGCCTGAATTTCTGCATCGGGATCTTCACACGAAACAAGCTTTTCAAGACTTTCACGTAATTCGAGTTGCTCCATCAAGAACTGGGTATCTGTGGACAAACTTGCATTAAAGTTCACCGCATAGCCCAACAGTTCAAGCAGATAGGAGGCTCTTTGAGGAGGTGATTTTAAGGTATTAAAAGCCTGCGTCACATGCGCTGTTGCTAGAACCGCTGCACTTTTCTCTGCATCACTTTTTGCCACAAAACGATCTGGGTGGCAGATTGACATCAAGGCTTTGTAATTTTTTCGCAGTACTTTTTTATCTATATCAAAAGCAGCAGGCAGATTAAGTAGCTCAAAATAATTAGCACTTAAGCTTTTTATATCAATATTATTTAAGGCGCTGTCAGGCATGGCATAAAACTAATAAAGCGGAAAACCCACCGTTAATGTTACAAAAAGGCGAACTTTCCGGAATGGAAAAAGCGGCGAACTCAAGCGGAGCAAGCGCAGTAGAGATAAGAAGGGATGATTTAGACTGTAAAACTCTCTCCACAGCCACACTCTCCCTTTTTATTAGGATTGTTAAATTGAAAGCCTTCATTTAGCCCTTCTTTAACGTAATCCATCTCAGTACCGTCAAGGTAGATGGCACTTTTGGGATCAATATAGAGATTCACGCCGAAACTGGAAAACACAACATCTTCCGGATTGGAATCATCCACGAACTCAAGAATATACGCAAGACCGGAACAGCCGCTGGTGCGCACACCCAGGCGAATACCGGCACCATGACCACGATTATCAAGGTATTTTTTGACGTGATCAGCAGCGCTTTGTGTTAATGAAATAGACAACTTTGACCTCTCTCACTGACTGTTTTCAAAAAAGCACTCTGAGTAACTATTCAGAATCGCCCTGTTTGCTTTTGTAGTCACTAATAGCTGCCTTGATGGCATCTTCAGCTAAAACCGAGCAATGCACTTTGACCGGAGGAAGGGCTAGCTCTTCAGCAATATCCGTGTTTTTTATCTGTGTCGCTTCGTCGATACTTTTACCTTTCACCCACTCGGTTAGCAATGAGCTGGAAGCGATGGCAGAACCACAGCCGTAAGTTTTAAACTTCGCGTCTTCTATAATGCCATCCTGGCCAACTTGAATTTGCAGACGCATGACATCCCCACAGGCCGGGGCACCCACCATGCCGGTGCCTACATGGGAGTCATCTTTATCCATGCTGCCGACATTGCGAGGGTTTTCGTAGTGATCGAGAACTTTTTCGTTATAAGACATATTTAACTCCTGGGACAAAACTGACCCTTAAATTAGTGTGCAGCCCACTCCACGCTATCCAAATCGATACCCTCTTTATACATATCCCACAGGGGAGAGAGCTCTCTAAGCTTATTTACAGCATGGCGTACTTCTTCTATTACCTGATCAATCTCTTCTTCTTTTGTAAAGCGTCCGATGGAGAAGCGAATGGAGCTATGGGCAAGCTCATCAGATAAGCCGATGGCCCTGAGCACATAAGATGGTTCCAGGCTCGCCGACGTGCAGGCCGACCCAGAAGAAACGGCGATATTCCTAAATGCCATCATCAGGGACTCCCCTTCAACGTAGGCAAAGCTGATATTCAAAATTCCGGGAGCGCCATTTTCATAATCACCATTCACGCTAACGGCCTCCATGTCACAAAAGCCGTTCCACAAGCGCGCTCGTAGAGATCTAATTCGCGCATCATCTTCTGCAAAATCCTGCTTGGCAATCCTAAAAGCATCTCCCATGCCAACAATCTGGTGCGTAGCCAAGGTGCCAGAACGCATACCTCGCTCATGCCCGCCACCGTGCATTTGAGCTTCCAGGCGCACCCGTGGTTTACGTCGTACAAACAGTGCACCCATACCCTTGGGGCCATAAGCCTTATGGGCAGAGAAAGACATAAGATCAACTTTAAGGGAGGCCAGGTCTATTTCTAATTTACCTGCACTTTGCGCGGCGTCCACATGGAACATAATGCCCTTGCTACGCGTTATTTCGCCAATTGCTGCGATATCGTTAATCGAGCCAATTTCATTGTTAACATGCATAAGTGAGACGAGTATCGTCTCTTCACGAAGCGCCTCAGTCACCGCTTCAGGGGTGATTACGCCACGCGTATCCGGCTCTAGGTAAGTCACGTCATAGCCTTCCCGTTCAAGCTGACGACAGGAGTCAAGCACCGCCTTATGCTCAATTTTAGACGTTATAATGTGCTTGCCTTTTTTCTGATAAAAATGCGCAATTCCCTTTATGGCGAGGTTATCGGATTCGGTTGCGCCGGAGGTCCAAACAATTTCACGAGGATCACAGTTCACCAGATCTGCTACTTGCTTCCTCGCGATTTCAATCGCTTCTTCTGCCTGCCAGCCATAAATATGTGAGCGAGAAGCGGCATTCCCGTAGATTCCGTCAACATCCAGATACTCACACATTTTCTTTGCAACACGTGGATCAGTAGGTGTTGTTGCAGCGTAATCCAGATAAATGGGGCGACTCATTTTATACTCCAAAATGTAGTGACAGGTAGATTAGCGGCGAGAAGCAGAACAACAAACGCTCAACTATAAACGGAGCGATATGCCTATCGCACTGCGCGCAGACATTATACCCTAAACAAAAATTAAACCAGAGTTAGCGGGCGCTCCTGATTCGCCAGCTCAGCCTCCTCCTGTAACTCCTTAGCCAAACGCTCCTTATGGCCCTCGACCAGCTTACCCAAGCTAATACCGCCCAAGAAGTCCCTGAGTTGTCCGCTGAGATCCTGCCACAACTCGTGCGTAATACACTTGCAGCCATTTTGACAGTCCCCACGCCCCTGACAACGAGTGGCATCCATGTTCTCATCAATGGCATCAACAATCTGAAGAATGGTGGTGGCCATATGGGCCTCTCCGAGAGTATAACCACCACCCGGCCCACGCACGCTATCCACAAGTTTGGCGCGACGAAGCTTGGCAAAAAGCTGCTCAAGATAGGAGACAGAGATAGCATGGCGCTCAGAAATATCTGCCAAACTAATCGGCCCCTTACCATCGTTAATTGCCAAATCAAGCATTGCCGTGACCGCGTATCTTCCCTTTGTGGTTAATCGCATTTTTACCTGCCCAGTATTTTCCAAAAAATCACATTCAGAAACCTGTTGATATCAATAAGTCTCAATATCACCAATCTAGCTTATTCCGACTAAATTAGTCAAGTATTATCTCCCTCACGAGCTAGACCTTTAAGCCCATCTTCTTTTGCACTGCCGTCATTGCTCCGCGCAGTATATTGATCTCTAGATGATCCAAGCGTGAGCGCACAAAAAGGCGACGCAATCTTGTCAATAACTGCCTTGGGTTATCAGGTTCATGAAAGTCGAGCTGGGTTAAGGTTGTTTCTAAGTGGGCGAAAAAGTGCTCCATTTCATTAGAGGTTGCCAACCTCTCATCCCATCGAACAGGATCAATAGGCATGCGCAAATCTGGCTTATCCTGCCCAGAAGGGTCTTGGCTAACCTCCTCCGGCACGCAAGCCTCTAGCAAGCCCATGCGTATTTCATAGCAAATTATCTGTATCGCCGAGGCAACGTTAAGCACGCCGTAGTCCTCGTTAGCGGGAATTTCTATATGGTAGTTGCATTGCTGCAACTCTTCATTTGTGAGACCTCGATCTTCTCGGCCAAAAATTATTGCCACTTGCTCCGTGCTGGCCTGCTTGGCGATGATTTCGCCCCCTTGGCGCGCACCCAAAACGGGCCAAGGTATACGCCTCTGGCGAGCGCTAGCCCCTACCACCAAAGAGCAATCACTAATAGCCTCAGCAAGGGTCTCAACCACCAAGGCCTGCTCTAATACATCGGCAGCCCCCGCGGCTCGCCATATTGCTTTTTGGCTGGGATACTCCTGGGGCGAAACCAACACTAAACGGGAGAGGCCCATCGTTTTAAGAGCCCGGGCGGCAGCCCCAATATTTCCAGGGTGCGAAGTGTGAACCATCACCACACGTATGTTTTCAAACATAAGCTTGTACCACAGCGATTAATTAATGCGAGGCGCGATTTTAACAGATTAGTAGGGAAGGGTTTCAAGATTGTTGCCAGGGCAACTATGAATAATTTAAGCCGAGACCGCATTTAGCCGTAGAGCACTGCGACGCTCACGCCCCACCTTGATAGTCTGGCGCCACTGAAAATTCATCGGGCTGCCGAATAGGCCACTCCACCACAAACATTGCCCCGCCTAGCGGGCTTCTTCCAACAGACACCTTACCGTGATGCCAATTTACAATTCTCTGCACAATGGACAAACCAAGGCCATACCCCCCCGAAGAGCGATTGCGACTCGTATCGAGTCTTGCAAATGGCGTAAACACC
The DNA here is from genome assembly GCA_002366835.1 of Gammaproteobacteria bacterium UBA3067. Classification (GTDB taxonomy): domain Bacteria; phylum Pseudomonadota; class Gammaproteobacteria; order Pseudomonadales; family UBA3067; genus UBA3067. The sequence goes on along the minus strand of DFBZ01000118.1, from coordinate 36,736 downwards.
TTGGCCCACTCTTCTTCTGGAATGCCCGGCCCATCATCTTCAACCACAATTTTGCAGGACACACCGTCAATAAGAAATGACATACGCACCTGACTTTCTGCATAACGGATCGCGTTACCCACAAAGTTTTGAATCACCCGATGCAGGTAGCGCTCCTCACCTTCGACCAAACGATGCTGCTGAGGCAAGCTTTCAGGAATATGCTCTAAAAGGATGTTATTTTTTTTCGCCGCGGTGGACATTTCACCAAGCACTCGCTCCATCACCCCGTCAATATCCACCCGAGTGAACTCCAGCTCTGGAGTACTATGCTCCAGCTTGGCATACGTCAGAATTTCATCAATAAGCTCATCCAGCTGCTGCATGTCGTCATCCATTCCACCTAATAATGGCAAACGCTCGCTATCACTCTGCGCATCCTCAATCATCTGAAGGGAGAACCTTAACCTTGCAACGGGAGTCCTCAGCTCATGCGATACAGCTCGTATCATTTCATTCTGCATATCCAATAGCATTTGGATGTGCTCAGCCATGGCATTGAATGCGGCAGCCAGAAAACCAATGGCATCGGCGCTATCGACTTCTGCGCGCACATCAAGCTGGCCTTTTTTAATCTGCTTTGCGGCCCGAGCCAAACCCGCCAGGCGCTTTTCTATCGGCCGCACCAATATGTAAGCCACTAAACCCAGTAGCGCCAAATCCAAACAGAGAATAATCACCACCACTGAAAAAGGGTAATGATTAAACCCCACCAGCGGGCCTACCAATAGGTAACGATGAGGGCCAGGTAATGAGGAAATTAAAATTGGCTGATCTAAGCCGAGGCGCATATCGACGACAACACCGCCAGCGTCAAGAAGCGCTTGCTGGCTCTTATTAAGCGCCACTTCAGACAGGCTTTGCACCCTTATCTCATAGGTAAAATATTTAGCTATTTTTTGCAGTTCTTTTTGATGAGCCTTCGGGGCAATATTATCAAGGTGTCGCATTACAAGGTAGCGAGTAAGGTTCGGCAAATCATGAAGCGTGGCAGCACTTTCCAGCCCTAGAAAAAGATCTCTGCCCTTCAAACGATAAAACAGCAACCTCTTATCCTGCCCCTCAACCGCCTGCGTTGCACTTGCCGGCAAGCCAGCTATAAGCCGTGCCAACTGGCGGCGCCCCAAATTTAAATCTGTTTGAGCATAGATTTTACCGTCAATTTCAAACCGCCGATTAAGCTCCAACAGCCAGTTTAAACGCTCACCAGGGGAAACAGAACCTAGATGGTCACCCATAAGCGTCAGAACGCCCTGAGTAACACTCTTCTGATATTGTAAGTATCGATTTTGATTAACAACGAAAAGAACAAGATAAGAAATGAGGAAAAGAACCAGAAATGCAGTAAGAATGCCGCCATAGAGCTTTATAAAAATCCGAGTCATGCGGCGGCTATTCCTACTTACTGATGACTACCCCTTTGAGGCCAATAAACCCCAAGAGACAGCATTATGAAATTTCTTTTACGAACAAGTAGCCCTTACTGCGCACAGTTTTAATTCTTTTGGGGTTCATAGGGTCATCGCCAATTTTTGGGCGAATACGTGAAACACGCACATCGATGGACCTGTCCTGCCCATCGTATTCGATACCGCGCAACACTTCAAAAATCTCCTCACGCGAAAGAATTCGCCCCGCATTTGAGGATAGCAGCCACAACAAATCAAATTCCGCACTGGTTAAATCAACCCGCTCATCGCGCAACCAAACATCGCGTGAGGCGTGATCAATAACCAGATCTGCAAACTCTAGTCGCGAGCCAGCTTCCGATGCAACACCACCGCCTTCTTCACCCTCGCTACCCCCCACCTGGGAGCGGCGCAACAAGGCTTTTATTCGTGCCAATAAAACCCTGGGGCGAACAGGTTTTGAAAGATAGTCATCTGCACCCATCTCCAAACCGAGAACGTGGTCCACGTCGTCAGTACGGGCAGTGAGCATTAAAATCGGGTTGGCAAACTGAGATCTTACTTCACGACATACAGCCATACCATCTTTTGAAGGCAGCATCACGTCAAGCACAACCAAGTCGGGCTGATCATTGATAATCCGATCAACAGCCCTGGCCCCATCCATTTCTATTGAAACATTAAGGCCGTTGCCCTCCATGTACTCCTTCGTTAAAGATGCCAATCGCTCATCATCTTCCACAATAAGAATACTGGGGCTTCCTTGAAATTCCATTGCTGGCAACTCACCCGTATTAATTGACTCCATAACACCCCCTTGCAACATTGAACCATCTATCCACAGCACACCCTGTTTGAGCAACTGGAGAGAGAAACCAAACCCCCTTCAATTTTTACTCATTACTTGCACACGCAAACAAAATGTAGGCACTACATAAAAAACTAGCACAAAAATTTACATCTAGCCGCCGTAGACGAATGACCACAAGCGCACCATCTAATACCAATAAATATAAATAGCAGACGACTTATAACCATTATCAGTGGAACCGATACTTAATCTTAGTTCAAATTATTGATTGGTCAAACTAAGCGCACCACGAAAAAACTGGGCGAACCAGCTTGCGCCACATACCCTACGGGGTATAGTATGGGAGATCTCATTAAGCGAGAACATATAAGATGAAACCAGAATACAAAGAGGCCATGCTAAAACGCTTAGCGCGCATTGAAGGACAAATTCGCGGCATCCAAAAACTGATTACTTCAGACGATGACTGTGAAAAAACCGCCCAGCAAATGTCCGCAGCAAGGAAAGCCCTCGATAAAGCATCTCATGAAATGCTCGCCTGCATGATCGAACGGGAAATTGACAGCAAACAGATGCTCAACCTGTCAACTAGCGAGATGGACAAAATCAAAACACTTATCAGCAAATACAGCTAGCAGCCATTTAATCAGATTTCAAAATAAGACCAGCAAAACTTCGGAGCGGAATATGAAGGAAAAAATAGTCAACATTTCTCTAGAGCG
>DFBZ01000118.1:0-33687 GCA_002366835.1 Gammaproteobacteria bacterium UBA3067 | reverse complement strand
TATTCCACACCGAAACCAAAGAAAAGTTTGGCCTCCATGACATGATTGTCGTGGGCGTCGTAAACAACGAAAACCCCCAGGGAATCTACAACCAAAAAACCTTAGGGAACATTTACACCTTAAGCCAAGAGATAAAAAATATTGAAGGGGTTATTCAAGAAGACCTAATGAGCCTGACGGAATCCGACAATATTCTACAGGCAGGCCCCGGTACCATTCGCTTTGAATGGTTAATGAATGCGGCCCCCACTACGCAGGAGCAGGTTGATAAGATCAAATCTGCCGTTAATCGTTTACCCATGCTCAATAACACCATGGTATCGGGTGACGGTAAAGCAGTGGGAATATACATCCCCATTGTGGAAAAACATGAAAGCTACCGCATTGCCAGTGAAGTAAAAGTCATTATTGATACGCTCGATAGCAATGACGATTTTCATATCACCGGACTACCCATTGCCGAAGACACCTTTGGCGTAGAAATGTTCCTTCAAATGGCTATATCTGCACCACTAGCGGGTTTATTTATATTCTTTTTATTATGGTATTTTTTCCGCAGTATTACGCTGATCACTGCCCCCATGCTTATGGCTATGATAGTCGTGATTACAACCATGGGGTTATTAATCGGTATGGGATATACCGTTCATATCATGAGCTCCATGATTCCTATTTTCCTTATGCCCATCGCCGTCGTGGACTCGGTACACTTGCTGTCTGAGTTTGGGGATAATTACAAGCCAGGCAAAGATCCAAAACAGGTGATTCGTGATGTTATGAAACATCTTTTTACACCCATGCTGTTCACATCCATCACCTCCGCCCTTGGTTTTGCCTCACTCGCTCTCACCCCCATCCCACCAGTTCAAGTGTTTGGTCTTTACGTAGCGTTTGGCATCTTATTGGCTTTTGCGCTCACCGTGACATTTATTCCTGCTTATATAGCCCTCCTTTCACCCAAAAAGCTTGAAGCCCTTACCAAGGTTGATCATAGCCAAGAAGGCAGCGGTCTCTTAGCAAAATTTTTGCGTTGGTTAGGAGAAAGAAGCCTCGGCGCGCCCAAGTTATTGGTATCGTTAACGGTTGTTGTTCTCGCACTCAGCATTTGGGGCGTTACACGCATCCAAGTCAACGACAATCCCGTGCAATGGTTCGCGAAAAGCCACCCTATTCAGGTCGCAGACAAAACCCTTAACAAGCACTTTGCAGGTACCTACAACGCTTTTATCGTATTAACAAAAAACGAAGGTGATTCAAAAGAGCGTTTCCTCAGCGAGTTTAATCGGATTATTGAATCTGCGAAGGCTCAGCAAATTGACTTAAAGGAACTGACTAACATTGCAAGCAGCGCCCTAAAATCACAGCCCTCTATTGATGAAGCGCTGGAAGAAATCATCAATCAACTGGATGAACGCAGCTTCGATGCACCGCAAGAGCAGCTGGGATATTTTGACCAACTACTAGCACTTTCAGAACAACAAGCCAGCGAAGAAAAGTACTTTCAAAGCCCCGAAGCCCTCGCCTATATCGAAGCACTTCAAGCGGCCCTGCTTGAGAGCGGCTACGTCGGAAAGAGCAACTCCATAGCGGATATCGTAAAAACCGTCTATCGAGAACTACGCGGAGGACAGCAAGAACATTTTACACTGCCAGACTCAAATGAAGCGGTAGCGCAAACTCTTCTCAGCTATCTTGGCAGCCATCGCCCTAACGACCTCTATCACATGGTGACACCAGACTATCGTGCCGCATCAATCTGGTTGCAGCTCAAAAGTGGTGACAATGTTGATATGGCCTACGTGACCGAATTTGTTGACTCCTATATCGCCACACACCCTTTACCCAAAGATGTCGAGCTGGAATGGGCGGGCCTCACCTATATCAATGTTATATGGCAAGACGCCATGGTTAAAGGCATGATAGGCAGCCTGATCAGTGCATTTATCGCAGTATTTGTGGTGATGATTATTTTATTCCGCTCTGTGAGTTTTGGCTTGATCGCCATGATTCCTCTAACGGTAACAATCACATCTATATATGGCGTTATCGGTTTTATCGGAAAAAATTACGATATGCCCGTGGCAATTTTGTCATCTCTCACCTTGGGTTTGTCCGTAGATTTTGCCATTCACTTCCTCGAGCGCAGCCGGACAATCTTCAAACAAACAGGCAGTGTAAAAGAAACACTTCTACATATGTACGAAGATCCAGCAAGAGCGATTAGTAGAAATGCCATTGTTATTGCAATAGGCTTCACGCCATTATTGCTTGCCCCACTCACACCCTATCAAACAGTGGGTGCATTTTTAGCGACTATAATGGCCGTATCCTGCTTAGTTACCCTCATGGTGCTACCAGCGGTATTATCCCTAGCCAGCAACTTTCTTTTCAAACCCACAAAGAATAACCTGGGAGAAGAAAAATGATTAAGCAACTTTCCGCACTGTTATTGTTATTTCCCCTTTCTGCTATTGCTGCGGATCTTACGGATGCCAATGAAATCGTAGATCTTGCCAATAAAGCTGCGTTTTATAGTGGTGACGATGGGCGTGCAGTCACACGCATGACCATCGTGGATGAACAAGGGCGAAAACAGTTACGCCAATTCACCATAGTACGCCATGATGTAGAGGACGGCGGCGACCAGAAATATCTCGTATATTTCACCCGCCCCGCTGACGTTAAAAAAACCATGTTTTTAGTTCACAAACACCCCGGCAAAGAGGACGACCGCTGGCTTTACCTGCCTGGTTTAGATTTAGTAAAACGTATCGCCGCAGGGGACAACCGAACCAGCTTTGTTGGCTCGCACTTTTTCTACGAAGATGTTTCAGGCCGTGATATAAATGCCGACAACCACGAATTACAACAAACGAACGAAGACGTCTATATCGTTAAAAACACACCTAAAAACCCTGCATCAGTTGAGTTCGCCGAATACACCGTGTGGATAGATAAAAAAAGCATGATCCCCATGAAGGTAGAATACAAAAATGACAAAGGGGAGGTTTATCGCCGTATTGAAACATTAAAAACGGAAGTCATTGATGGTTTTAATACCGCTACAAAAATGAAAGTATCGAACCTCAGAAATAATAGTTACACCATTAATGAAATGCGCTTCATCCGCTACAACCTGGGCGTACCGGAGGATATCTTTGTTGAGCGCTCCCTGCGAACTCCCCCTATTAAATGGCTAAAAGCCCGTTAAATTCAAACCGGAGAAGAAATGAAGGCAATCCCCCAGCGATTTCGTTCACCCGCGTTTATGGCGCTAGCGCTTATTTATATGACCTTCAGTGCAATGCTGCTGACAACGAGCCAACCCGTACATGCTGAAAATGACGACTGGGGAGATGATGAATGGGGAGAGGAAGAAGATAGCGACCTGAACATTAGCCATCGGATCGAAGCCGGTTTTGGTAGTTTCATTCATGACAATACCTATGTTGAGCAGGACAATAGCCTTGCCGAAATTCGCTACCGCTTCGAATTATCAAACTACTGGGGGGAAACACTGGGAAGCTTAAAAGTAGACCTCACAGCCGATGACGTAGATAGCGAAGCAAGCGCATCTTTAAGGGAGGCTCTCATCGCCCTCCCCGTTTCAGAAAATGCAGACCTAAGAGTCGGCCGCCAGATTCTCACCTGGGGCACAGGGGATCTTTTGTTTTTAAATGATTTATTTCCAAAAGACTGGGTCGCCTTTTTTAGCGGACGCCCCATGGAATACCTCAAAGCACCGTCAGACGCTATTAAAGTAAGTTTTTTTAACGAAGCAGCAAATATCGATATCGTATGGATGCCCGTTTTTAATGCCGACGAATACCTGAACGGACAACGCTTTAGCTTTTACAGCCCGCTAAACGGCAGCCTCTACGGCGCCCCACCTCAGCTAAGCGGCTTGGAACCGGATGAAAAATTTGAAAGTGGCGAATTAGCTTTTCGGCTGTATCAAACTGTCAACAGCAGAGAGTGGGCAATCTACGGCTATCGAGGTTTCACCAAGCAACCCACAGCCTATAACCCCATCATCAATCGCCCCACCTTTTCCGCGCTACAAACTTTAGGTGCCAGCCTGTTAAGCCCCCTTGCGGGCGGCTTATTTAATACCGAATTTTCCTGGCATTATTCCCTCGATGACAAAGAAGGCGCAAACCCTTTTATTCAAAACTCACAGCTTCGTTACCTACTGGCTTACGAAAAAGAAGTGCTCAGTAAACTAACGACAAGCGTTCAGCTATATGTGGAGAACACCCTCGATTACGACATACTGTTATCTCAATCATTCAACACCGAAACAGAACCTGAAGAATACCGCACACTCACCACGCTTCGAGTGAGCTATCGCGCCCTGCAAGATAAATTAACGGTGTCCGTATTTGGCTATTACTCACCCAGTGATAAAGACCACTATTGGCTTCCAAAAATAAACTACCGAGTAGATGACCAAGTATCACTGGAGTTTGGCGGGAACTTTTTTGCTGGAGAAGAACGTCATACCTTTTTTGGCCAGCTAGAAGATAACAGCAATGTTTATGCTCGCCTGCGTTACGATTTTTTGTAGCCGCTAAAAGCGGCTATATCCAAAAACACTATCAAAAACTATTGTTAGAACGCGTACTCAAACGCCATCGTAAACAAGGAATACTCCATTAAGCCAGGGTGAGCGAGCTTCACATCACCCAGCGCATAATCTGCAGAGCTTTGATAAAACTCTGCAGCAATCGTCGTTTTCCAGTCACCCGCTTTGGTAACGAGCTTTAGGCCCGTTGTAAATGCACCATAGGGCGATAAACGAAAGTCACTCGACTGATCCCCAACGATGCTGCCATCGTCGAATACCACGTAAAAATCAGCCTGACCTTGAGTGTAATAGCGAATTGATGGCACGAGCAAAACGTCATCGCTTAAAGGCTGAAACCATGCAATATCGACAGTATGACTGGTGATAGCCCAGTCATCAGTATATAGCCGGTAGTCGAGATGTATGCTGCTTTGCCATTTTTTCAAATAATACCGCAATCGGTTAGTCCATGAAAATTGCGTTTTTCTATCTGGCCGTTGATCCAGTGTTTTATAGGGGTCTGAAAGGTAACCACTCAAATGCATGAGGCTGGCCCCCGTCTGGAACTGAGTTGTCGAATTGATAATCTGCGTAAAGCCCACCACGCCGCTGAAAGAAGTTTTATCTTCACTTTTAGGACGGACATAACGCTCATCCTGAGTCGGCTTTAAACTGTCAAAAGACAAACCAACCCCCCAACTTAAGGTTTGCTGTTTATCATTTTTATAATGCTCTCCTTCTGCACCGATATTAATCGCTTGATAATCATTTTCGCTTGAGTAACCCAGCGTGCCCGCGTAAACAGCACCCTCCTTACCAAAATAGCGTAGGTTTCCAGCCAAATCACGGCGTGATTCATCAATGCTCGCCCCACTCATATCGAGCTTGGCCCGATTATCTCTGCCAATAACATTACCCATCGGCGAAGCGCCGCTCATCTCTTCTGTTAGATAATTTACTGTAAGATCATACTCATCTTTTACGGGTGTTAATAATTGAAATTGATGAACGGATATTTGATAACGTGGCGACTCCTCGCCATTAGCGGTAAGCAAACCAGAAAGGTCTTCTTCGGAATAACTGGCATGCTGATATCGAATCACCTTTTTATCCGCTTTTTCGCTGGCATTTACATTATTTGAAATACCAGGCAAAGCCATCGCGGCGGCAGTAAGAGCAAGTAAAGAACCAGAAATTTTTTTATCTTTTTGCATAAGGGTACCGCATAGAGTATTGGTATTAAGTTCTGTAGGTTGGGTAGAGGAACGAAACCCAACCCAACATCACTTCTTTACCTATGGTGCCTACGTTAAAATTAGAGCCATATCTAATTCCTTAGCTCCAAAACTTAAGTGATAAAACGTATTTCAAAATTGTTGGGTTTAACTTCCTTCAACCCAACCTACACGTGGATTTTAGAAACTATTAGTTACAGCCGCAGCCACCGCCACCCAAACTTACACCACCGCTACTTCCTTCTTTACTAAAGTGAATATGGTCGTTTAGCTGTTTAGAAAGAGGGTCTGGATCCCAGGCCATTTCGTTTTTGGCCAAGGTGCCCTTTTCCCAAGCCTTTACCTGGACGCAACCACTAGACAGCGTACAAATTAAAATCAAACCAAAAGAGAGAAATCGAGAACTTTTCATGCCATTCAACCCTTTATTCGCTTATTTTTCGCTAAGTAGCGCCAATACTTGTTTTTTAACCTTAAGCATATCGCCTTTTTTAAAACCCACATGAATATGTCGAATCACGCCCTTTTTATCAATAAGGTAGGACGTTGGCATTCCTTTAAGGCGATATAATTCCGGGGTCTTTCCCTCAGGGTCGGCAAGAACAGGAAAGCTCACGGGAACTTTTTCAAGAAACTTAACGCCGTCTTTCGTTTCAGCATCTACGTTCACACCAACAACTTCGAAGCCGCTTTTAGATAAGTCAGTCCTTAATTCACTTAACAAAGGCAGCGAAACGCGGCAGCTACCACACCATGATGCCCAGAAATCCAGGTAAACGACCTTTCCTTTAAGTTGTTTTAAATCCAGCCCATGTTGCTGACCCAAAAGGGGCAAGGATATATCGGGTGCGCGCTCCCCCACATTTGCAGCGTGGCTGCTAAAACCTGTTAAACACAGTAAAATGATAATAACAGCCCTATTAAATATAGTTTTTTTCATTAGTTTTTCCTTAAGCGCCAAATATATTCAGAGAGGAATTTTCCAGAGGAAACTGTCGGCTATTCTCATGCCCCGATATACCCGCCATTTGTCGCAGTGCGGTGTGTATATGTTGCGGTGTAATCTTCGTACCGTTTGCATCGGCCTGCAGTGTTGTTGTGTTAACTGGCAAAGCATTCACATTTGCATCTGTCGCCCCCACAACGCTGTTACCTACCACACCCTTTCCTAAAGCAAGCATACTGGTTACCGGCCAATGATCCTTACCGTTACCCCCATTATAGTAGGGAGTTCGCCCAAAATCAGAACTCACCAGCACAGTGGTTTTGTCCCGAATTCCAAGACGCTCCAATTCCTGCATAAGGTGGCCTACCCCGTCGATAAGGCGCGTCAGAGAAAATAATTGATTGCGATCATGTGTACCGTGGGTATCGAAACCACCGGACACCAGGTTGGCGGATACCGCTAAGCCTGATTTAAATGCTGCGACGGCCATTTCTGCTTGCCCACGCATTCCACCGGAGAGCGATTCTGGCAAATAGGAAATAAGACTATCGAGGTTATTGTCCCCCATGCTCACGGTAAATAGCTGAGAAACTGAACGCCTACGCTGAGGCAAAGTAGCACTCTGAATAAGCCTGTTTTTTCGCTCTAACTTCGCCTGTTCCACACGGGCCATTACATCGTTGTTAAGGTATAAGGCGTTCTCATTGTTTACATCGTAACGATTAGGATAGGTAAGCCGCTGAAAGCTACTGGCGCTGCCAGCCCGGGTTGGCGCGACCAGCGAGGCCGTTTCATCGTAACCACCATTACTCATAAAAGCCATGGCTTTGCTCGGCGCGTAGATACTCGCCACCAGCGCAGCAAAGGCGGGCTGCCTTTTATTTTCCGGGATTCCACTCCACACATAGCGCGTTCCACCTTCATGGCTGTTGGTATTGGTATCTATGCCGTTGATAATGCGCAGATCACTCGCGTAGGTATTAAAAAATGCGTCAAAACTGCTTAAAGCCATATCCGTTCTTAAGGTATTATCTGCCAAGGTGGGATCAGGGAATGGCGCATACTTAATTGGCGAACCCCCGACGCTAAGTATATTCTCAGCTAAGAAATGATTGACTGGGCCTTTTCCATCACTGCGTTCGGCATTGCCCTTTGGGTCACACAAACTGGTGGGGTCCCAGCCACCTGCCGCATGCACCATGACAAAGAGCTGGCTGACATCACCGGCCCCAAAAGCCTTCGAACTCAATCCATAAGGGGCGCTCACTGCTAACCCACTTGCCCCGAGAAGTTTTACAAAGTCACGTCTATTCACGATAGTTTCTCCAAAATCCGGGCGGGTTATTCGTAAAGGAACTGGTAGTCGGCAAGCATTACGGTCAGAACCGCTTGCCAGGAACGAAGAATGTATTCCTCATCCAGTTCGATGTAATTTTCAGAACTAAGAGCTTCTCCCGTTTCAGGGTTATTTCGGAGTCGACAAGGGGAACTCAAGCGATTATTTGTCCAGCCGTTATCTATAACAAGTGACTGAAGTCCTTCTGATCTAACAGTATTAAATAGCTGCAACATCGCCGTTATTTCAACGCTATCGTTCGATAGCTCCTGTCCGTAAAAACTCCAAAAAAGATAACGAAGGTTATTTCTTATTGCTGCCTCATTCATACTGGCGTTTGTAACATAAGGGAACACTAGACGCGCTGCTGTAGGTTTAAAAAAGTCCCGCGATACAACTTTACACGCCATTTCTGAGGCCATCCGATTTTGTACAGCCACCATTAGTCCATTGGGGTCTTCAATTCGATTAATTACCGTATCAGAATCAATGCCCCCGTATAACTGGCGAAGGGAATCACTACGGCGTTCCGTCAACCAGTGATAACGGCCGCTGCTGTAGTTCCAGTCAACTCCCAGTACCGCCGTGATTTTTCTATCAAGCATCTCAGGGGTAAGCATGCGAGCACTGCCCATATTTCGGTGAATCTCCGCATTCGCCCCCGGCTGTAAATTCTCTGCACGCCAGTACAGAGATTTCACAACTTCCTTCACCACAACTTTGAAATTTAATCCGCTTTCTCTAAACTTATGGGCAATATTTTTAAAGGTGACCTGTTGCGCAAGATAGGCCTGCCACTCGGCGGAATCTGTATCTTTGGTGGTAGGAGTTTGCAAAGGATCCTGGCCGCTTAAACCTTTATATATGGTTTTTACTGTTGCCAGAGAAAAGCGTGGGTCGGCTGCCATTTGTTTCCCCAACCATTGCAGAGAACTATTCGAGTTTCCCGACAAAGGCATCGCTACACCGTTAAACCCCCTCGCTAGTATGTCGGTATACCAGTTGTTATTCTCACTACTGGGGCGATACCGGCCCAAGTAATCCCAGTTCTGGAATGTTGAGGCAACGGGGTCCATAACGAGGTGACATCCCGTACACTGGGGGTTATCCAACGTTGCGGTTTCTCCACTCACATCAATTGCATCCCCAGGCCGCGAGCCTTCCAGCGCGAGAATATTTGTATCCAAAAAGATATCAAATACCATACGAGAACGATGGCGATTACGGTTAGTAGAGGTAGTGGGAAAGCGATTTAAAAACATCACCGAAGTGAGTACGCCAGCATGAGGGATACCGGTAATACGTACTGGCTGAAAGTGCGTAGGGTCGTCGGGATAAGCGGGGTATTCAATCGTATCAAAATCCCTGAAGCTCGCTTGGCCTTCAACACCGTAGGTTTTGGCAGAGTAGGCATTGACCATGGTGTAATCAGCAGTCAGTATTTCACTGAAAGGTTTATTATTCCGCACAACATAGTCAATGAGTTCCAGCACCTCGCGGCCCACCGCATCGTTGGTGTAAGCCCTTAACTTATAATAAAGGGGGTTATCGTAGTTGGGGCCTTCTTTATCAAGTAAACCCAAAGCACTGTACCAACGTCGATCGGGGTATTCTCCGTCGCGCAACAAATTCAAGGCATTTTCACTATCCAGATATTTATCCTGCAACAAAATATCGTTGTAGATCTCTTTTAGACGATCATAAAACGCCTCTTCATTCAAAATTGTATCGAGGACAGCATCTAATGCACCCTCACCACCAGCACTCACCGTATCTACTTCGGCGGCACTAGGAAGGCGGGCAGCCAAGTTCAGGCTCGCCTTTCGCAGTGTCTGAGTAGGGCTTAGTACGTCAATACCCGTAAGCGCCTGTTCAGAAGTCAGTAACATGATGCCGTTAAAGACATTCATGACGTATTCCGCAGTATTAAATGCACATTCCCCGTCACAGTCGGCCGGGTTATCCGTTGGCATGGTTTGCGCAATTTTCAGCTCAAGAACACTCTGACTAATACAACTCGGGCAAGCAACCAAGCTTGGCCCCGAAGGACTGCCCTCACCCGAACTGCCGTGGCACCCCGCACAATCCGCCTGGTATTTAGCTCGCCCCTCTTCGTTCACATATAAATAATTGCCCTGCGCGCCCTCAAATTTAGAGGCATCCATCTGTCCATAACCGTCGTAATCTCCACCACAAGCAGAAAAAAGAGGCAGCAAAATAAGCAGCAATAACCTGAAGAGCAAGCGTAAATTCGATGTAAGGTTTAAGCAGCAGTAACGCATGAATTGCCTCTCTTTTTGGTTTTGGAAATTCTGTCAAAATGAGTAACGCGCACAAGAGTGTTTAACCGCACTACATTTAGTAAAGGCCCATTATATGGAAATTACTGATCACATTATGACCATTAGCGCAGTTTTGGGAGGTGCCACACAAACCCACAGCATGTGAACTATAAAACCGTGAACCGGTGTCAATTCTGAAGTCGGTGTGCAAGGAGAGTTTTGACCAGACCGCTTGAATCAGCTCAGAGCATCATTCGTTCTAGAGAATTCAAGAAGTGAATTTTGAGCGTATCTATATTTTCAGATGATATGGTGCCTATTTTCCTGCTAGACTATTACTAACAAGCCCACCTTTCTTTCTAGGCTTCAATTATTAACATTACAGAAGATTGCCATGAAAAAATTTTTTTGCGCTTTGTTATTCTATGTATCAATTTTGACGAGCACCGTTGCTAATGCGCTAAGCCTTGGAGAGATTCATATTGAATCAGCGCTAAACCAGGCACTACGGGCAAGCATACAAATCGGAAACGCAGAGAATTTTAATGACGAAGAAATAGTCGTGCGAATTGCGGAAAAACAGCAGTTCAAAAAGGCTGGCATCGAATACCTGCATTTTTATAAACAATTAAAATTTATCGTTAGCAAAACCAGCAAGAATGGCGCGGTGATAAAGGTTGTATCACATGATGCAGTGATCGAACCCTTCCTTAATTTTATTATTGAAGTACGAACACCTCAGGGCCGGTCTTATAAACAATATACCCTGCTGGTTGAACCAAAAAATGCTCTGATTAAGCCATAAACAAAGGCCTTAGCGGCGCAATGGGGGAACTCGCATAAGAAACAGAGCGGAGGAGATCCCTGCTGAACCAAAAATCATACACATCACCATAATTTGATAACGCGCTGCAATATGCGGCTCAATCCCAGAAAGGATTTGCCCCGTCATCATGCCCGGCAAAGAGACTAAACCCACAGCCAGCAGCGAGTTCACCACCGGAATCATTCCCGCTTTAAACGCTATAATTTTTGCCTCATCATAGCCCGTATCACGGGCCATCTCCGCCTCCAAACGTTCAACCACAAGACTGATAGCCGTCATAGAATTAGCAAATATCATCCCTGCCAAGGGAATGACATAACTGGGGGCATACCAGGGAGTAACCTCCAAAACCCCCTGTGTGACCAACACCAGCACTGAGCCACCACCCACAACAATGGAGAACAGAGCCCTAAAATATAAAACCTTCGTGGGTTTAGCAGCGGTTCGCAGCGATATCCACGCCGCCATGAGCAGCATAAGGGTTAAAACCCCAGTGATGACCAATAGACTATTTGATTGAAAAACATAACCTAGAAAATAACCAACCAGTAATAACTGGAGAAGCATTCTGACCACTGCTAGCGTGGCACCGCGCGCATTTGCCTCCCAACGAAACAAAATATACAGAACGATCAGAACTGGCACAAAAGCCAAGGACAAAGACAAGAGTGAAATTTCTGCAATGCTGCCAGACATACCGCTTACTCCTTGGGAAGTACCAAAACAGAGATTCTATACCATGGCAGAAAGCTTAGCGATGAAGAAAAACCTAGCGTGTAGTGAAAAAGGGGCACCAACATTATTATTCCACCGCTGGGGAATGAAGCCTACCGTAGCAGTTAATCTCTCTGCTAATAAGCACAAAACAAGTGCTCACTCGCCTATCTCCGTAATGCAAAAGCATTTAAGACATACCTACGATTGACAGCAGTGATCAGCATATCGGTGGAGATAAGCGCCGAGCTTCTGATGGCAACAGTATTTTTTATGCGGGAAGTTTCCGAGCCATTCCAGCTAGCCGACGTTCTTACGAATCTCACTTATTATGCGAAAACGACACTGGCTTAAGTCTTGAAGAATACAAAAAATACTTGAAAAAATCTAAATCCGTCGTATATTGGAAAGCATAATCAGTTGAGATTGTTCGGTTATGAAACGCATTGTTATTTTGATCACTTTATTTTTGTCGTTTGCTTTTATTAGTGATCTTTCTGTCGCTATTGACATTGATGAAAAGCAATATAATATCGACTCCTCGCATGATAAAGATGAGCAAAAAAGTAATGTCGACGACGATACTGAATCTCTTGATGTAAAATATCTTGCTTTCACAAACCCGTCCAATCGAAGTTCATACGTATCTCATTTAACACCCCTCCCCCTTCTTAAAAAATGTTCTCCCTATACCCCTCGCGCGCCCCCCATTAACTTCGGATAGCTATCACTTATCATTTTAGTTGCTGTTTTTGTTCGCGTATTTTGCAGAATAGACACATCACAGCTTTCATGTTCAGTAAGTTTATCTTGTCACGTTAAGTTATCTAATATGGCACAGTGTAAACAATAAAATCAGCTAATAAAGCGAGCACATAGTAAGGAAAAATCGTGTGCAGTGGTGAGGAGTGTTCAATGAAAACATTAAGACTTTATCCTACAGATCCTATCTATGAATTAGCATGGCCATTGAGTAACCCTGATATAAACCTCAATTCGCCAGCGTGTGAAATTTTTACAGATTTTTCCAGCGTGAAGCCACTAATAATAGAAGCCATAACACCTGTGGATGAGGCGCAAAACCTCATGAAGCGAGCGCATGTACGCATGAAGTTAGTTATTGATCAAAGCGGAAATTTTTCTGGACTAGTGAGCCTAGATGATTTGCAAGCACAAGAAATTATGAAAAAGCTTGCAGAGGGTGCGACGAAAGAAGATCTCACCGTTACCGACTTTATGCGTCGCAGAGATCAACTTAAAGCGTTTGACTATGCTGATATTAAGCGCTCAAGCGTTGGTGATATTGTCATTTCGCTGGAGCACTCTGGACAACAACACTGCTTGGTTGTATACAAATGCACACACCAAATAAGAGGAGTAATATCGGCCAGTGATATCACGAGAAAACTCAAACTTCCTATTGATATAGGTACTGAGTCAACATTTTCAAATATATTCAGCGTGCTTCACCATTAAAAACCAGACAAACTCATGGTTATGGGGCAATCGGAAATTGTCATTAAACAGCAACGAGAGCAGCATTGAAATAACAGTGCTTGCTCTCAGCGCTACAAGTCGAAGGTTTTTGTTTTGACAGAAAATGTATCGCGTGTTGAAGCATGAATATTTGCGAAAGGTATCCCATACGTCGTGATAATTGTTAACCCTTTTGCACAATACGGTAACTCTAGTTTTACTTCGGATTCACCCCTAACTCTGAAGAGGGCTATGTGTTTCCTAAAAAACCACCCATAAATATGTGACGCCATATGACAATTCATTCAACCGCAAACGACCGTGTGATGGTATGGGATCTATTTATAAGATTTTTCCATTGGTCACTGGTTTTAGGTTTTTCTAGCGCCTATTTAACGGCCGAGTTCAACGAAATTGACCTTCATGAGTTAGTAGGTTACTTCTTGGTCTTGTTGGTTTTATCGCGGGTAGTGTGGGGCTTCATTGGGAGCCCTTACGCCAGATTTAGCTCATTTTTGTTTTCTTTTCGCACTTCCTTAGAGTACATTCATTCGCTACGCTCGGGGACTCCAACCCATTATCTTGGGCACAACCCTCTGGGCGCCGCGATGGTTTTTAGCCTTTTATTTACTCTCGGGGCAGTGTTTGTTACCGGTTTTATTACCTTGGCCGGTATAGAATTTGAGGGGCCTTTGCTTCCATTTGTTAAAAACTTTAGTGATGCACAAGTTTACCTTATTCAAGACATCCATGAAATTCTAACCAACGTGATGCTGGTGCTAATTTTTTTTCATGTTGTCGGCGCAATCAGCGCAAGCATTCAGCACAAAGAGAACTTAATTCTAGCCATGTTCAGCGGTCGAAAGCATATGCATTCAAATATCGAAATTAAGGAAAAACACAATGAAAAAGAAATTGGTTAAAAAATTAGCAAGTTGTTTATGTATGAGCGCGCTCTCCTTTAGCGCTTTTGGATATGAAAATGATTTAGATCTAAGTCTTCCGGAAGGAGCATTTACAGTTATTGCAATGGGTGACAGCAATAAAAATGTTACGTCTTTTGATATTTCCTCAAAAAAAGAGGAGGATATTTTTGTCCCTTCCAATTTCACGGCCAATAAAATCCATCAGTACTTGGGAATTGGAGCCTTAGGGCTTGTTGCTCTAGCAGCGATATCACCCAAGGAAGAAGGAGGGGCACACGAATACTTTGCAACTGGCTCAGCTTTTTTGGCGTCTGCGGCAGCGACGACTGGCCTTATATATCACTGGGATGACTTTGAGCTTAAGGACGGGTTAACAGATCCGGATAATATGCACATGATATTAGCAGGCTTAGGTACACTGGTGATGGTTGCAACAGTCGCTCAAGCACCAGATGGTGGCCATGCGGGGCTTGGCGCGACAGGCGGAATTCTCATGGGCACTGCAATTAAAATCACCTGGTAAAAGGACTATAGTATGCTTCGTAAAATATTATCGATTATGTTACTTACCTACTCACTGCCCCAATTCGCTTATACAGAAAATGCAGCTAGAGAGTTACAAGCATCCTATCAGGCGCAGGCGACCACGCCATTTAGCCTTGATGCAGGAAGAATAAAATGGAGCCAAGAAGTTCAGCACAAAAGTGGTGGCACACGCTCATGTACTACCTGTCACACGACGGATATAACTCAACCCGGCAAACACATCAAAACTAAAAAAGACATAGACCCCATGGCTTTAAGTGTAAATAAAGAACGCTACACAGATAGAAAGAAAATTGAGAAATGGTTCAAAAGGAATTGTAAATGGACCTGGGGAAGAGAGTGTAGCGCCCAGGAAAAAGGTGACTTTCTTGAGTATCTACTTGCCCAATAAAAGGAAAATTAAAACATGAAAAAGCAGCTAATACTTATTTCTGCACTTATCGGCGCAAGTGTAGTTACCTCCGCCAGTGGTAGCGAAGAAGAAAGCCTTGGAAAATGGATAACAACGATTTCGCGCACCAAAGAAGTGAAGCCTGTAAACAACGTGGCTTACGCAGAAGAGTGTGGTGCCTGTCATTTCGCGTTCCCCCCAGGCTTATTACCTATACAGTCTTGGAAGAAATTACTTAACCCTCAGGCTCTAGAAGATCACTTTGATGAAAACGCAGAACTTGATGCTGATGTACTGAAAAGCATACAGGAGTATGTTTTCGCAAACAGTTCCGAGAAATCGTATCACAAACGCTCACGTAAGATCACGCGATCAATCTCAAAGGGAGAGACCCCTCTTCGAATAACCGAAGTAGCATACATTAAGAGAAAGCATCATGAATTAACAGACAACATGGTTAAAGAAAATGAAGATGTTAGTTCTCTGAGCAATTGCAATGCTTGCCATACACAAGCTGAAAAAGGCGTGTTTGACGATGATACAGTTAGAATACCTAACTTCCCTGAGTGGGAGGATTAAATCAAGGTGATTACTTAATCGAGAGCTAAACACTCCTGCTCAACAACTCCCTTTTTTCTTGTGTCCTGAAGGGCAATAACTATGGCGATGCCGATGGGAGCCACCTTTAACTTTAACAATACTGTCGTCCACTTTTACCTTTGGCCCGGATACTTTAACCTAGAAACCGCAGCTGGACTCGCTTGAGAGTGCGTTTATTGGGTTCGACAATACAGTAAAAAAAGCTCGAAATAGCCTGCCTATTCCGAGCTTTTTTACGAAATTAGTGGGCCCAATAAGCGGGCTATCGATTAAGGAGGCGGGCTCTCCTAACAGGTGAAGGCTCTATTTCCAAAATAACTTACTATAGAAGTGTAAACTTCCAGTTTGGGCCGGGCCAACTGCGGTTTCTAGCTTAAACGTGAGTTTGGGTATTACAGATAAGCTCGAATTTGAAGGTGATCAGGAACGACTTATTTCAGGCTTTGGGGATTAACAATATCTTACCAACGTGAAGGCGATCCGTTTGGATTTCATTCACGCGCTTCAGGCTCGTCATGCTGACACGATACCGGTTGGCAATTGCAGAAAGCGTATCCCCTCTACTAACAACATGCGTGGCTAATTTATTTTTCAAACGTTGCTGCTCCCGCTTTTTAGCAAAATAAGTGCCTGGAATTGGGTGATCGTTAAAGTAACGGGAGGTACCACTTGCTATGGCCTTTGCTATTTTACGCTGATGTCTTTTATTGCGTAATTTCTTTTCTTCGCCGGGGTTAGAAATAAAGCCAGTTTCAACAAGAATCGACAGCATATCGGGGTTTTTCAGCACCAGAAAACCGGCATTTTCAACATGACGCTTATGAAGGCGAGAGACGCCGCCCATTTCATTTAATACGTTTTGGCCAACACGATTACTCTCAGCCAGAACACCGTCCATCGCCACGGTTAGAATCGTTTCACTAAGGCTTTTGCTGCCATTTCCAGGGTTATAACCGCCGATAAAATCGGCCATATTTTCTTTATTCGCCAAATATTTCGCCGTTGCGCTTGAAGCACCATTTTGCGAAAGTGTAAAAACCGAGGCGCCGTTGGCTTGTTTGTTTTTGAAAGAGTCGGCATGGATAGATATAAACACGTCGGCGTTGTACTCTTTGCGCGCGATATCGCGGCGATTTTTAAGGTGAATAAAATAGTCGCCATCGCGAACCAATACAGGCTTTAATCCTTTCACCTTGTTCATTTCTTTTAGTGTTGCACGGGCAATGGCGAGAACAATATCTTTTTCTTTTGCACCACGATGACCGATTGCGCCAGGGTCTTTCCCCCCATGCCCTGCGTCAATGGCTACGATAATATCTCTGCTTGATGCAATGGCTGTAGTTTTTGCTTTACGCGCACTTGTTCTAGCCGAGGCAGTGGCAACAGGTGCTAAAACAGGTGAAGGTTTAGCGGCCGCTGGTTTATTGGGTTTTGAAAAGGCGGGTTTTGGCCGCGCTGTAAGGGCGGCCGTTTGGGGTTTGCCCGCCTGGTCAAATAATTCAAGTAAAACTCTCTTCCCATAAGGCCCCTTCGCATCTAGCTGGGTCACTTTCCAGGCCATCTGTTTTTTTAGATCAAAAACAATACGCCCAACGGTCTTCTTGGGAGAGCCGCTGCGAACACGTATTACATCCGTCCCCCTAAGATTAAACTGGGGTAAGGGTTTACGGAATTGGGTGTTTTTTAAGTCAAGTACCAGCCGGCGGGGTTTATCCAGTGAGAAGCTTGATACTTTGGTGTGATCACTTACATCAAAAACAAATTGCTGTTTGCCGCCTCCTACCCAGTTGCGCGCACCCGTCACTTGCGTTGCCGCCTGTGCCGAGGAAAGGACAAGAAAGACCACTAACAAGCTGGTAAAAATGCACTCAAGAGGTTTGAAAAAACTTATTTGTGTTGTAAACACTTGACTCACAAGACCCTCATTCAGCCGTTTTTAGTTCTTGAAGTATTTCCGCTCCGCGATTACTGGAGGCCGAAACTATTATTTTGCGCCCATTTTCATGATAAAGCAGCGTAATATTCACGTCGCTAGCGGGTAAGTAGTTAGCACCCTTTTCTGGCCATTCCACCAAGCAGATATTCTCTGGGGAAAAATATTCATCCACCCCCAAGTATTCCCACTCTTCCGGGTCAAGCATTCGATAAAGGTCAAAGTGGTAAACGTTTACGCAATCGAGTTCATATGGTTCAATTATAGTATAAGTGGGGCTTTTTACGGCGCTTTGGTGGCCATAAGCCCTTAATATGCCACGACACAGAGTGGTTTTCCCTGCCCCCAACTCACCATACAAATATACGGTGCCACCTTCTTTAAGTGCTGCCGCTATTTTTTCACCCCAAACGACTGTTTGGGAATCATCCTTCAGGATGGCTGATACTTCTCCTGCTACCATTATTCTCTACCTTCAGCTTGCACAACAAAGGGCTTCTGCAAAAGCTGCTGAATAAGCGGAATAAGATCCGTTGCCAGGATGCCTCGCACACCCTTATTTTCTACTAGTTTATCGGCAGCGCTGGCGTGAAGGCTTGCCCCAAGCTGGGCCGCAAAGAGTGTATCGCAGCCTTGTGCCATTAAACCGCCTATTACACCACTTAAGACGTCTCCCATGCCGCCGCTTGCCATCGCTGGGCCACCTGCACTGAGCAGCGATATATTCTCCCCATCACTAATAAGTGTCCCCGGCCCTTTTAATACGATGGTGGCACCAAGGGTTTTTACCATTGACTCCACCGCCTTGAACCGATCTTTCTGCACTGCATCTGTAGAGCAGTGTAATAAGCGACTCGCTTCTTTTGGGTGAGGCGTTAACACACATAAAGAATGCGCCTTCAAAGATGAAGTTTCACTGAACAAATTCAGAGCATCTGCATCTACAACACAGGGTTTACCCGAATCCAAAGCAAGGCGTAAGGCCAATAATGACCACTCTGATTGCCCTAAACCGGGGCCAATGACCAACACGCTTGCGCGTTGTATTAAGGCTTCAAGTTCGGCTTGATCATTCACCTGCCGACACATCAGCTCAGGCTGATTAAGCGCTTGCAAAGCAATGGTTTCACTGGGGCTGGCGATGCTCACCAACCCTGCCCCGACTCTTGCCGCTGCCGTTGCCGCCATCACCGCTGCGCCGCCCATGCCTTCAGCACCACCAATCACCAGCACATGCCCGCAACTTCCTTTGTGAGCAGTTGGTGGACGAGCAGGTAGGCGAAACAAAAGGCCTGCAAGCTCTAAACGATACGATGAGGGCTTCTCTTGAAGATAAAGTCTTTGCGGCACCCCTAAATCATCAAACAAAAGGGTGCCGGTATAATTAGCCGCCGCACCGGTTAGCAAGCCCTGCTTGCAGGCAATGAAGGTTAGGGTTAATTGCGCCTTCACTGCTTCGCCCTCTGCCCAACCAGTGTTTACGCATAAGCCCGATGGCGTATCCACAGCGAGCACAACGGCAGGGCTTTGATTGATGGCTTGAATTGCTTGCGCATAAAGACCACGGGGCGCACCGCTGATACCGGTGCCCAGCAAGGCATCCACCACTATATCGCAGCTTTCCAAGCGGCTCTGTTGGCCGGCCAAGGCTTCACCACTAAGAATTTCACAAATCGGCACGCCGAGATTATTCGCCCTTTGTTGGCAAAGTTGGGCATCTCCGGTCATTTTGTCCCTCGACCCAAGCTGCAAAACAGTAACGTCCATTCCGGCAAGCTTCGCCAGCGCAGCAATAACGTAACCATCACCGCCATTATTGCCATGTCCGCAGAGAATGGTGATACGCTCCGCCTCGGGCCAGTTTGCTTCGATTTGCTTAAAACAGGACAATCCAGCCCGTTCCATCAGCAATAAGCCAGCTATACCCAAGGTCTGAATTGCATAATGATCTAAGGCACGGCTTTGTTCCGCGTTATACAGATTTATAGGCAGCTGCGTTCTATAATCGCTATCGAGCACTGAGTGATCCATACTAACGAGAACCCTGTTGATTTTATGGATAAAGCATCCAAACCACATTTTGCCTCACTTGCACAGAATATAAAACAATGGGGCAAGGAACTCGGCTTCCAGCAAGTTGGCATTAGCGATATAAACATCGCCCCACACAACATTCACCTGGAAAAGTGGCTGGACAAGAAATTCCACGGTGAAATGCACTATATGGAACGTAATATTGAAAAGCGCAGCGACCCCGCCGCGCTAGAGCCAAAAACAACACGTATTATTAGCGCCCGAATGGATTATCTTCCACCTCGCGTTGAACTAATTAGCGCCCTCGCCCAACCAGAAAAAGCCTATATTTCCCGCTACGCACTCGGGCGTGACTACCATAAGCTTATGCGCAAGCGGCTATCAAAATTAGCAAAAAAAATTGAAGAACAGGCACCCGGCAGTTTTTTCCGCGCCTTTGTCGACAGCGCCCCCGTACTGGAAAAAGCCCTGGCCGAAAAATCAGGCCTAGGCTGGATAGGAAAGAATACCTTACTGATAAATAAAGGGGCGGGCTCGTGGTTTTTCCTGGGTGAGATATACACCAACATCCCCCTGCCCATTGATGCCCCCGCAACAGATCACTGCGGCAGCTGCAGCGCCTGCATCGACATTTGCCCAACCGATGCCATTATCGGCCCCCAACAACTCGATTCACGGCGTTGTATTTCCTACCTCACTATTGAACTAAGAGAGGCCATTCCTGAAGAATTACGGCCACTCATTGGTAACCGAATCTATGGTTGCGATGATTGCCAGATTGTTTGTCCCTGGAACCAGTTTGCCCAAACCACGGATGAAAACGACTTCCACCCACGCAAGCATTTTGACGATGCCACACTATTAAGCCTTTTCCAGTGGAGTCGGGAAGAGTTTTTGGCGCGCACCGAGGGCAACCCCATCCGCCGCATTGGTTACGCCTGCTGGTTGAGAAATATAGCCGTCGCTCTTGGTAATGCGCCCCGCAATAACGAGATCAAAACAGCACTGCAAGATAAAATGACACAGAGCATTGATCTCGATGATGAAGAACAAAGCATGGTGAAAGAACACATTCACTGGGCACTAAATCAACATTAAGTTAAAACAAACAAATATTGCTCTTTATCATCCAGATAACGGCGCACTTTTCCTTCATTTAACAGTAAATTAACGTGGGCGATGGTTTCCCCCATGGCCATTAGTTTATCCATCGGCCCAAGTTTTCGATGTCCAAACATTACATCCACCAGCTCAAAGGCGTTCTTCGGTTCTTTGCATGCTTCAAGAAGCATGTCGCAGCGGGAATAATGGTGGGCTTTTAACTGATCAATGCGTGTATGAAGCCCTTGATAAGGTAATTGGTGCGAAGGCAGCACCAGCACATCGGCCGGCAGATCATAAAACTGTTCGAGAGAGTCGAGAAATTCCTTTAGTGGGTTGCTGTCTATTTCTTCAACTGATGCTGAAATGGCGGGGGTAATTCCCGGCAATAGCTGATCCCCCCCAATAATCAGGTTTTTCTCCTCACAATAAAGGCAAGCATGCTCTGGGGAATGGCCCTGCCCGATCATAACGACCCAATCAAAAGCGCCGATCTTTATCCTATCGCCTTGCGCTATTCTGCGGAATGTACCGGGCAAAGGAGACATCAAGCCAGAAAAAAGCGAAAACATTTTCGGCAAACTCTCCACTACCTTGCTGTCTACACCCAAACGCTTATAGTGCGCTGCATAGCTGTCTTGGTGCTTGATAGCGAGATCCCCACCGATTTGGGCCTGTAACCACTCGGTTTTTGTCATAGTTAAATCTGTCTGCCAGCGATCACACAGCCACCCGGCCATGCCCACATGGTCGGGGTGCATATGAGTGACCACAACACCATCAACAGGCTTACCCTTCAAATAATTTTTGAAAATGCTTTCCCAGTGTTTTTTTGTATCATCGCTTTGCACCCCTGTATCCACGATGGTCCAGCCATCAAGCCCCTCAACCAACCATAAATTAATGTGGTTAAGCTGAAATGGAATGGGCATTCGCAACCAATACAGCCCTTCACAAATATTAACCAATTCCCCAGAGGCGGGCGGGTGCTCGAAGGGGTAAGTCAGACTTGGTGGGGGCATTCGCTACTTCCTTGTTGAGGGAAAAACATTTTATTTTGTTTATTAGATGCTTATGCTTACAAGATCATTGATCGGCCACGATAACTCATTTCAACAACGCAATCGAGTACCAATCTAACACTCTAAAACGTGCCCTCTGTAAGGCTTATCCCTATATAGCAGAAAGCCAAGGGCCCGCGCTTCGCCATTGCCAAACTGCTCTAAAGCCAAACTACATAGTCCTAAAGCCAAAATTTTGCTAGAATCGCGCCCCTTATTCTTCCTCGCTCTTAAAGTATTTGCACACTAGTATTCAAGCAGCAGCCTTCCCACACACAGATCGACACTAAATCAGGACATCTCTATGGAACCAGTCATGAACATCGCCCTCCGGGCAGCACGAGCAGCTAGCAAAGTTATTGTTCGGGCGACAGAAAGCATTGAGTTGGTGGGGGTTAAAAACAAAGCTGCGAATGACTTTGTGACAGAGGTTGATCTGGCAGCAGAAAGAATCATTATCGACAACCTGCAAAAAACCTATCCAGACCACGGTTTTTTATGCGAAGAAAGCGGCCTGATCGAAGGCAAAGGAGAAGGCAAAGATTACCTGTGGATTATCGACCCTCTGGATGGCACCACGAACTTTATCCACGGCCTGCCCCACTTTGCCATTTCTATTGCACTGCAATACAAAGGACAGCTTGAGCACGCTGTGGTTGTCGATCCTATGCGTCAGGAAGAATTCACCGCCAGTCGTGGCCGTGGCGCCCAATTAAATGGCAAACGAATTCGGGTTTCATCACGCAAATCACTAGAAGGAGCATTACTCTGCACGGGTTTTCCCTTCCGCCAAGATCAGCAATCATACCTGGATGCCTACCTTGAGATGTTTAAAAAGCTAACAGAAGAAACTGCCGGAATTCGCCGTGCGGGCTCAGCGGCGCTAGATCTCGCTTATGTAGCGGCGGGACGTTACGACGGCTTTTGGGAACTTGGATTACACACTTGGGATGTAGCAGCAGGCGCACTACTCGTATCAGAAGCGGGCGGCTTAATTAGCGACCTCAGCGGCGGCGACAAACACCTTAAAAATGGTAATGTTGTATGCGGCAACCCCAAGGTATTTAAGCAAACGCTACAAGCCATTCACCCCTTTCTGACGCCTGAAATGAAACGCTAAAAATGCTTTAGACAGCAACGCAAGTTGCGGGATTTAAAATCGTCGAAAATATCGTGTTGGGTAGAACGAAGTGAAACCCAACATCACGCTTTCAGCTACAACACTTAAATTAAGGGTTAGAGCACCATCGAATTCCGCAGCAAAAAACTAAATCGTTATTCTTTGTCGCCTATGAGCTTTCAGAGAGAACAAGCCTTCAACTAATTAACATAGAAAAAACGCACGTCAAAATTGTTGGACTTCACTTCGTTCTCGGCAACTGCTCTATGCGTTACTCTACCTTCTGCATCCATGCAGTCGCACTCAAGCTACGCGCAGTGCCATCCGCAACTTATAAATGATTTCCCAAGAAATATAAATCCCGAAACTTAATATCGTAACAGCGCTGCGTTTATTCCAAACCCAGCACTTTTGTGATAATTCCCTTCATCAAAAAACCCAGCATCCCCAAGCAAAGTGCCCCAAACATAACAAGCGTACCCAGTTTTCCCGCTTTGGATTTTTTCGCCAAATCGTAAACGATAAAAAACATAAATAAAAACAAACCAACCAAACTAACATTTAAAGCAACGGTTTCAAACTTTTCTATATCCACAATAAAACCTATATCAAAATAACTTTTTCAAATAAACTGCAATTATTATGCAAAATCGCTGAGAACATTAGCTCTTTAATACATCTTGATTTACCGAAAAAATACCGGCTTCATTTCGCAAATAACCTTTATAGTCCATGCCATAACCAAACAAGTAGTGATCGTCCGTTTTCAATGCTACGAAGTCGGCTTGAAAACCAGGGTTGTGTTTTCTATCATGATGTTTATCGACCAGCACCGCACTTTTTACCGACAAAGCCCCCTGGCTTTCACACGCCTGAATAACGCCCGCCAACGTTTCACCAACATCATAAATATCATCAACAATAAGTACATCCCTACCCTGTAAATTTAAGGTAGGCACCACGCGCCACTCAAGAATATTACCTTCTGTCGTATTGTTATAGCGTGTTGCATGGGCGTAATCGAACTGAAGAGGAAAATCCAACAGCGGCAGTAATTTCCCGCAAAACACCACACCGCCATTCATAATACACAATACAACGGGGTTAAGACCTTTGTACGCTTGGTTAATTTTTTCAGCGATGGCTTGAATTAATGCCTCGACCTCCTGGTTTGAATAAATCATTTCGGCCGTATTTTTTACACCGATAATTTCTTTTAGGTCAGTCATATTCCACTCAGTAAATAATC
This sequence comes from Gammaproteobacteria bacterium UBA3067, assembly GCA_002366835.1. Taxonomy (GTDB): domain Bacteria; phylum Pseudomonadota; class Gammaproteobacteria; order Pseudomonadales; family UBA3067; genus UBA3067. The sequence goes on along the minus strand of DFBZ01000118.1, from coordinate 9,344 downwards.
TAAAGCTCTAAGACCCGCTTACACGCTAGGAATAACGCACAATCATTTCCTGAGCGGCTTGATAACGGCTTAAAGATCGAAGCTCTTCCAAACCAGATATACGCAAACTTCCACGTAATGCGTGAATACGCTGCTGATTAGCGCTGTGTTGCGTGACCTGATCATCCGCTAGCACTGCATTCACACCCTCGCGACAGTTGCAGACGAGGATCATATCACAACCGGCGGCCAGTGCTTTCTCGGCTCTTTGCGCATAAGAGCCAGCCATGGCTGCTCCTTCCATAGAGAGGTCATCACTGAATATTACCCCTGAAAAACCCAGCTCGTTGCGAAGCACCGTTTGCAGCCAATAAGGAGAGAAGCCAGCAGGAAGCGCATCCACTCGTTCATACACAATATGAGCAGGCATTATTCCTCCCAACTGCTTGGTTAAGCTCTTAAAGGGAATAATATCGTGTTGCTTTATTGCCTCTAAAGAGCGCGAATCAAGCGGCAGCTCGAGATGTGAATCCGCCTGCACCGCCCCGTGACCCGGAAAATGTTTACCCGTAGCCACCATGCCCGCCTGATTCATTCCTTCGATATAAGAGCCGCCGAGTATGGACACAAGCTCTGGCTTTGCGTGCAAGGCACGGTCACCAATAATAGAGCTTACGCCGTAGGCAAGATCCAACACCGGCGCGAAGCTGATATCCACCCCCAAAGCCAACATTTCGGATGCCATAATCCATCCAAGCTCGGTGGCGTATGCGATCGCTAATTCTGGACTGTTATCGTAAAGCCTGCCCACACTTTCAAGGGGAGGTAAGCGCGTAAGGGAGGACCTGAATCTTTGGACTCGGCCACCTTCTTGATCAACCGCAATAATCAGTTCCGGGCGCTGCTCTCTGATAGACGCAATCAATTCGCTCACTTGTTCTACCGATACGTAATTACGGCTAAACAGTATCAAACCTCCCACAAAGGGGTGTTTCAGTAAGTTTCGATCTTCCTTGGTTAAACTTAAGCCTTCCACATCGACCATTAACGGCCCTAAAGAAGAAGGAGCAACAATTTTATCGAACATACTTTCTCGTATTTGATTGCATAAAAAAATAGGTGACTTGTCAATATACCGAAGCTTTAGCTCAAAGCATGTAGAGGTAAAACGGCAAGAGCCTGAACAGACTAGCACGTGGCTTAGAAATTCTGTAACAAACTGCAGGCAGCCTATTGTGACCATCCTTCATAAAGTGCCAATTCTGGCTCGAATTTGCGCAAACTTCAAATGGAACCTCCATAAAGAAACATTAGCAAGACAAAGAGAAGCGCCTAACAGGCGGTGCCTTCAGATAAAGGTACAAAGCAACTGCCATTTAGGGGCTGGCGGAACTACCAGGCGGACATCGAAAAACTGTTGGTGCAGATAAAAACTATGATACGAAAGGTTTTGTTGATTCTTGCCGAGTCATGAAGATAACGCCATATGTCGCACGTAACGACAAGGAAATCAAAGGAAAAATCAGGACATCAAAGGAAAAATGAGGACATCCACTTGTTCTAACAAATAGAAAATGCGAATAATTGACCAGAACAATCAGGACATCCATTTGTATTAACAAATAGAAAATGCGAATAATTGACAACACAAAAAAATCAACGCCACCAAAATATTGAGAATATAGTGCGATATATCAGACAAAACACAAATGAAATCCGGATGAATATCAATAAAACAGAACGGAAAAAACGACATTGCGACAAGACACCCTGTTTTTTAAAACCGGATAAAAAGGCAAACCCTAACCGTACAGCTTTTTCGAGGCCCCCTTCCCTTTAATCCAGCCAACAGCCTCTTCTGCATACCCTTGCTCAGATCGCTGCCTATTTTTCCTTTCCCTAAATTGCTCAAGAGAAGAAAGCGTACCCGCTGCATCAAAAAAGTATTTTTGGAAGTGAGAAACGGAATCAATCCAATTTTCAGACTGGATACCTAAACGTTGCAGAATGGGTGGCAATTGGCTATCGATGGCGCCGCGTTTATCTTCTCGAAGAGTGCGCCCCGTCCAATCCACCAACTCAAAATAATCCTGCCGTGTAAAAGGGATGCCTTCGGATAAAGGCGCAAAACAACTGCCATTTAGTGGTTTTAAGCGGGCTTGTTTGAGATCGGAATCACTCTGATTGACCACATTCTTTTTAAATTTCTGAACCAGGTCTTTTTGCTGTCGAGAGGGACGGCGAACGCGTTTCGCATGATCGAATAATCGCTCTTGAATCGAAGTGAAATCCGACTCTTCTGGCGTGGCTGCCATCTTAGCGCGAAGGGGGTTTAGATCCACATAGGCCATACAGGAGAGCAAGGCCTTTTCATCCAGCAAAGCCTGACTTTTAAAGCGACCCTCCCAAAACCGACCAGTGCAGCCATCTTCCTTATTGGCCATACGCGCCACCGTTTCATTTAAACAGCGCATAAACCAAGAAATATCAGCCAACTGCCCACGCCATTCCTCAATTTTTTCTTCGTAAGTTTTACGAACAGCCTCACTGCCTGCGGCTGCTAAAAGTGTTTGCAACTTATGGGCGCTGGTGGGAAATAATTGACCCCAGCGCTCCAACACCTCCTCCTGATCCCAAGAGTTAGCCGCATCCTGATTAATAAACAACACCAAGTGATAGTGATTCGACATCACTGCGTATGCACATACATCAATGGAAAATACGGAAGATAAAAATTTAATACGCTCTACGAGCCACACCTTGCGATGATCGAAGTTCTGCCCGCTTTGATAATCCTCACCACAAAGATATGCGCGACGGACACAGCGGGAAATACAGTGGTAAAACGGAGTATCCTCAACAGCGATCAGTTCTTTGCGGGCGCGGGTCATTCTTTATACCTGTGGTTATTCGTAACGTTCAATACATTTAAACCGAAATACTAACGTCACTATGGGGATATATCAGTACTTTTGTGGGTGTCCCCTAGTGCGTCTACGAAACTCCAGCCAAATTAGTGGCTGAACACATGGCTCTCTTGAGAGCTTAAATTGTTATGCACTTCGGAGTTGAATCCGCCGCTTTTAGTCATAGCCACCAAACATAAATAGTGATAAATCCTCATCACTAGGGTTCATGAGTCCATGTAGGTTTCCTCCTTTTAGCATAGAGAAATGCCCAGCTTTAAGTGTCCTGATTTCAAAACAGCGTTCTCGATTATCCGCTTTTGCCCAGTCGCCAACTACCATAAAACCTGATCCACTCATCATTAAAAAAACTTCCTGATTATCACGATGTCTATGTAACCCAATACCGCAGTTAGCTTTCATGATATGCAAGTCCATATAATCAACGGCCATAAATTTTTCCGTATCATTGCTATGGTTTTTATGTCCATCGGCATTAAAATTCCACGGCTCCAATTTGCGTTCTAATTCGCGACTATCTGAATAGGTAAAGTAATTAGACATAAGATTTCTAAATTCGAGAAAGCCAACTCCACCATGTGGATTTGGACTGATTCCAACGCCTAAAAAATTCTCCCAGCCACGGAGTATCATATTAAATTCATATTGATAATTCTTACCCGAGTTGGAATCCCATTGGTTTTCATCAGTTGTTGTCCAAGCAACTTCCAAATGTAAAGCGTGAATCGGATGCATAGTATTATTAGGGCTAACATCAAACATGTTCTTATTGTCTAGATTTTCACGTTTAAAATCTGCCATTGAACCTTGAATTAGGTCGCTACGTGCTTGTAACTCTCCCCTATCAAAGGATAGTTTACCTTTTTCATCCAGTAAATCTCGCAGATTATCCCCCCTAAAGCCCCATAGTTCGATGCTGTAGCAATCACTCAATTCATTATAAGGAACGGTAATGTATTCACTAGTCTGAACATTACCGATACGTAGAAACAGTTTAATGCTTGCTCCTAGTTGATGATTTGCTGCCTGAGAAAGCCTTGAGTCGGGCCCTCCTCGATAATTTATCCGTACAAAAGGAATTGTGTCATTCCCGACGGCAACCCACCCTCTTAACAAGGTCGTGTCTGTACTGCGAAAATCACGGATATTCTGTTTTTGGAAATCTTCCTTGTTATCTTGAAATTCAGGGTTGGTGATATTACTATCACTTCCTGACGGTGCGTACAATTCCAGAAAATCAAAAGGAAAAATATATTGTAGATGCTCTGTTAAGTAAAACTCTCTTTCAGCAGCGAATTGAGTTTTTTCCATTAACCCTATTAATTTAAACAAAGAGTTGCCATGATTGTAATCTGGGATTTCCCCTGATGGTAGCTGAAAAATACTGTCTGTATGAAGAATTTCCATTATTAAAACCTGTTTTTTGTTAACTTGCGTACTTCTTTTTTACCAAGAAACATTAAAGACTCACTCCATTTCTTAACTACTTTGATACAGAAATGCTATAAATTTAAGCGGCTTTGTATCTGAATTGCGAATACCATGTATTCCTCCACTTTTGGTAAAAATAACGCTGCCTGATTTTACGTGAATCTCCTTGCAATCCTTTTTATCTAAACCGTATATTGATCGCTCAACAGTAGGTAGCCCAGATAATGCTGGGTCATCATTTTTCCCCATATAAGCAATACCTTTTCCTTCAACGATATAGTACAGCTCTTCACTGCCAATATGACGATGCGTTCCCTCAACTTTTCCTGGTGGGATGGTGACTTCGTGAAAAAAGACTAAATTACCCCCCAATTCTCGCTGCAAGATCCAGCGCATTTCTATTACATTATCATCAGAACGATCAGGGTTATCCGCTTCCATCAAGGCATTACGATAACGTACAGGCTCAATATCTTCAGCCTGCAAGAACCAGCCGCGCTGAAAGTCTATTAAGTAATTTTTATCTGTAAGGGTATTGCTATTATCATTGTTAGGAACAGGGCTGTTAGGTTCCTGATGTCCACGGTCGTAGTTGTTATCCCAAGCTGGGTTATTAATGGTGTAACCGAAAGGTAGATCTCGGTCATTCTCTCGAAATGCGAGTTCAATACGCCGCAGTGATTTTAATTTTTCAAGTGCAGGGTTGAAATTAGAAATACGTGTAATGGATTTGTCTTTGCCCATCATATTTAACACCTTAAAATCATGATGAGTGGTATCATGGACTTCCAGAGTTTGCCAAATCTCAACTTGATAGGCACCTATGGACGGGCAATAATGTAATTTTACAACGGCCTCAGCAGCTAATGAAGTGTCATCGGGCAACAGTCCGACAAAAGCCAGTAATTCTGATTGTAAAAAACGCTTATTTTCACGCGCTAATTCCACCAACCGTCCACCACGGTATTCAATACGTAAGAAGTGACTGTAAAAAAGCCCATCCATATAGACTTCGCCTTTTAAAACAGTCATATCCACTTTGCTGCGAACTTCCTGAACATTGTAGCGATACCGTTCACTTAAGGCCGCATTCAAATATTGGGCATGATAGATACGGTCAGGGAAGAATACAACCTTAAAAATACTATTCTCAGGCTGAGTAAAAATTCCGTTAAAACGAGAATCCATTTAAATCACCTCAAGAATTTTATCAGCTACGCGAAAGGCATTTGCTTGAATAGTCAGAGTTGGATTGGCGCTGCCAGAGGTTGGCATAAAAGAGCCGTCGGTTAAGTAAAGGTTATCAAAACCCCAAGCACGACAATTTTCATCTAGCACGGAGGTATCCGGATTATTACCAAAACGTGCCCCACCCAAAATGTGATTGGCAATACGGGAGCGATCATTGGCAACGCTTCCAAAGCCTTCCACTTTATAAAATCCTTGACCCCCATCCCCACCGAAAGACAGAATATCTCTACATTGTTTAGCAAGAGTATCCATTACATATTTGTCGTGTAAATGCCAATCTTTAATAATATAGGCACAAGGACGCTTCCATTTATCAACAACAGTAGGGTGTAATTCTATGCGATTATTTTTTTGAGGTACTTGATTGGCCATAAAACTAACTGATAGGCGTGTACCAAAGTCCCTATCAAACAGTTTTAGTAGCTCTGCGCCTCTTAAATCAGACTGTTCAACAAAACCTTTCCAGATCGTATCTAAGTCACGACTACCATGAGTACGCACCAAAGAAATCGGCAGAGCCTGGTCCGAGGTATTATTATAAACTGCTCCACCTGCCCATAAGCCATTACTGAGAATAAAATCCTCACTGGCAAACGCATCGGTCGCCCAATCGCTATCCAGAGAAATCGATTTATCAAAACGATTAGGCATCACTGTTTCTGCCCCACCAAAACAATGAGTTAGAAAATACTTGCCAAGTAGATCATTGCTATTAAGTCGGCTGGAAAAATCAACATTTAACTGAGCGGATAATTTTAATAATCGTACTGATTCAATTGCTGAACAGGCAACTACGACAATTTTTGCGCCCACAGATTTTAGTCGACCACTGGGGTCACGGTAAACGACATTACTAATTTTTTTCGCTTGATTTTCAATATGCATGACAGAACAATTACAGCGAATTTCAAGGTTTTCTAACTCTTTAATAGGGCTTAATAGAGCCACCCAAGCATTTGATTTGTATCCCATAGGATCGCCATAACGATTAACATAGGCAGTTTTCGCAGGATCTGCTGGCGTTAATTCTACCGTACGACCACTAGGAGCGTGATCTTCTGTAATAACTGCTAAAGGGGTTCGATACCGCGGTAAGGATAACGCATCCATGCCTACTTCTACGTATTGGCTAATGGGGTTGGGAGGATAAGGCTGTTGATAATTATCAACTGAAAAATCTTTGGCTTGGTTATCGCGTGTACCATTAATACCAATCAGCTCTTCAGCTTTAGAATAATAAGGCTCTAAGTCATCATAAGTAATAGGCCAGTCTTGAGCTTCCCTACGTACATCATCATTAGGATCATTTTTAATATCAGTTCTATTCTGGTTAAAACTACCTAATTGAAAATCTGTACGGGTAAAACGTAATGAAACAGCGCCGTATATCTGTGTACCACCGCCAACCACTTGTGCCGTGTAACCCTCTATAGTTGCTCTATCGTTATCATTGTCCGCCAAATAAACATGTGGTTCATCATTGAGGTCAGGTTCGACATGACTGGAATAGTAGGAACTACCCTGGTTTTCAACATCTGGTATTGTAATGCGCTTTTCAACTCCAGTAGCAAATAATTCATCACGTTTAAAATCAGAGATGCCTCTGGAATCTTCATTCTGTGATAAAAGAAGAGGACCTTTTTCTAATACTAAAACTGATTTACCAGCTTTTACGAGCGTATGGGCGACAGGAGCGCCTCCTGCACCACTGCCAATAATAATTACATCAAATTTATCTTCCATTTCATTGCCTCTCCATATATTGGAATCTAACCATGATAGTTAGGCGCGTTACCCAGTGGTTTTTCCACCGATCGCCGCCAATCAAATAAGGTTGCATTATTAGTCGGATCTCTATACCGCTCTTCAAGGAAAGCCCAACTAGCTGCGCCGTTATTACCACCGTATTTAGGATGAGAAAATGCACCTGTCAAAGTATGCCGCCTTAGTAATTCGAGAAAAAATTTAGGGTTCTCATATCGACCCGTTGGCCAATTTGCCACAAAGTTTGTAGCCATCGCATTATAGAGATTTACAAACTGTTGTTTAGGCATATCTACTACCTCTGAGACGGGGTTTTGAATACGTAAGACTTGGTCAATAATATCCAGACAAGTATGATAATCGTCGAGAAAATGCCGTTCTGAACGTGCGACTAGCTTATCAATAAAATTAACCACTCCAACTGATTGATCTAAACGATATGCATGGGAAAATGTTAGGTTATTGATAGCCCTATCTGTATTGGGTTTTTCATCATCAAGGCTTGCATAGTAGCGGTTAAGAAAGTTTCCACCTTCCTGAGTATGAAAGGGAAGAATATGATCAGTCAATCTACCCAGAATTTGCATCTCCCAACGCTCAAAAGAGATAGGGACAGTACAGTTGTCAGTAAAAAAACATGACCAAATCTGAGCGTTATCCAAACTAGACTTTTGTGGGTTAATTGGATCAGGAGTAATCACGCCATTGACCAAAAATTTATAGGTATGTACCTGCCCTTTTGGAATAACTAATGTAACTGCGTAATAATCACTGTCATCAACCCTTCGAAGAGAGATAGATTCATACAAATTTGCAAAGCTACCAATGACAGATATATCCTGTGTCAATGTTTCGTGTGAAACATAAATAAAGGTTACTTCATTAAAGCCATATCCACTTTCAAAGTTTTTACTGTCACTGTAACTATCAATAATTGGGAATCGCCATGATTCGCATATATTTGCAGCAGGGGCATTGACAGAAAATTGTCCAAAATTATGTCGGGCATCATTATTATTTCGTGCCAAATATTTGGTGCAATGATTATAAATATATTGGCTAGTTTTTTTTATTAATAATGGGGACATAGCAAATAATCTCCTTTTCGGAATAGGACATTTACTTATTGAGTAAAATTATTCACTCGGGTTTTTAGCATTTATATTCCGCAATAGTATCTAACTTCGGAGTCGAAGAAACTTCTCCTGTGTCTCTATTTTATAATAGGAAAATAGCCTTAAATGGCATTTTGGCTATTGCTAATGTCATGATTATTGATTTAATTTTCATTGTATTTTCTCTTTTAAATCTAGATGTTGTTTCTCCGGTATTTTTCTACCAAAACGTTCGCAACACCGAGTAAATTTGAGCTCAGCGTAACTTTGATACACGTGATTGCGCCTGCCAGTGGCAAGCTTTCCGTAAAACACTAATATTACCGAGAAGAACAACACTAAGAAAACCTGAAGATACCCCGTTTTAAGGGGGTGTGATGTTAAATATTACCATGTTAAGAGTCTTTTCTTGCCAAGCTCACACTGGGACTTCCACAATCTTGGACTCAAATAATAAGTGCATAACTGGAATAGGTAGAAAAGAAGGTTAGCCAGCTATATGCTAACCATTTTTTCTCCGGCCAGAGATACAATGAGGAAAAAATATAGCCAGCTAACTTATGAGCAACGATGCCAGATTGCTATCCTAATTCCTAATTAGTGCCCATCCATAAACACGTTGTTTTGAGTAAAATGCCTTAATTTATTCTGCTGTAGTGGCATAGTTAATTTGGCCACTGAGTTAGAGGTGATATTATAATCACCATTAACGAAGGTAGCATTATGGCAAAGCATTTTAAACCAGCATTCAGACAGGAAGTTGCAGAACTTGTTGTCGATAAAAATTATTCAATCCGAGAAGCAGCAGAAGCCATGGGCGTGGGCAAATCCACCGTTGATAAATGGGCACGGCAGCTGTTCTGGTTGAATGAAACGG
>DFBZ01000124.1 GCA_002366835.1 Gammaproteobacteria bacterium UBA3067 | reverse complement strand
GATTTACCGCTCATGGTCGCTAAACATGGGGCACCCCTACCATCGTTGAATTAAGGGCACCTCTAAAATTAGAATTTTTATTCGAAAGCAAGAAACACCGCATGGAAACCCGCTGTGTACAAGGGCTACATAAGGAGTTGAGTACGGAGCTGGCGCCGCTATCGGGTAAAAAGACAATTTTTAGAGATGCCCTTTAATCGAAACTATTCAGCGCATCCTGTAACGGCTCAGGTTGCGCGCACTTGGGTATAAGCTAGCGTGTGTATATGATTACGCCTAAAATAAATCAAACTAAAGCAAAGCAGTACTTCCTGATTGATGGCTGACCATCTTAATTTTAAAAACCCGCAGCGCGAACTCAGCATTCATCGCCAGCGCATTTATGTAGCATTTGCCCTCACCCTGCTGATGGCGCTGGCTCTTATCGGCCGGCTGGCATATCTGCAAATTGTGCAACACGAACTCTATACCACGCAGTCGGATAAAAACCGTGTGCAACTGGAGGCCGTTGCACCCACCCGTGGCCTTATTTACGACCGCAATGGGGTGCTGCTTGCCGATAACCAACCCAGCTTTTCGGTAAGACTGGTTCCAGAGAGAATAAAAAATCTCAATGAAACCCTGGCGCTTATCGGCACCTATATCCCCATCAGTGAAGATCACCTCAAACGTTTTCACAAACATCGCAAACAACGACGCCGCCCCTTTGAAGCCGTACCCCTTAAATTTAATCTCGATGAAAAAGAGATCTCCAGCATTGCCGTGAATCAGCATCAACTACCGGGCGTGGAAATTGCCGCCGATCTAATCCGCCACTACCCCCACGGTGATTTATTTGCTCACGCACTGGGCTACGTAGGCCGTATTAATGAACGCGAAACAGAAAAGCTGGATCCAGAAAATTACAGCGCCACCCATTACATCGGCAAAGTCGGCATAGAAAATTATTACGAAGACTCCTTGCATGGCCGCGTCGGCTACCAAAAAGTAGAAAAAAATGCCCACGGGCGCATTATCAATCTGCTTGAAAGGTTAGACCCCACTCCAGGGGAAAACCTCAAACTAACGCTCGATGTACGCCTGCAAAAAATTGCCGCCGAGTCCCTTGGTGAGCGCAATGGTGCAGTGGTGGCGATTGACACCCTTAAAGGAGATATTCTTGCCTTTGTCAGCACGCCCACCTATAACCCTAACCTGTTTGTCACTGGCATCAGTCAAAAAGATTACAGCGCTCTCAGGGATTCCAGAGATCGCCCGCTGTTTAATCGTGCACTGCGCGGCCAATACCCCCCTGCCTCTACCGTTAAACCTTTTATCGGCCTTGCCGCCCTTGAAAATAAGGTGACAAGCTGGAGCTACAGCATTAAAGATCCGGGTTGGTATAAGCTTGAAAATGATACCCGTCTATACCGCGACTGGAAAAAGTGGGGGCATGGCAAGGTGGACCTCGAAAAGGCCATCATCGAATCTTGCGACACCTATTTTTACGACATTGCCCACAAACTGGGCATTGATCCACTCCACGACTTTATGGCCCAGTTTGGTTTTGGAGAACGGGTTGGCATCGACCTCAAAGGGGAAGCCAAAGGTATACTACCTTCCAGCTTCTGGAAGCGCGCCACACGCGGCGTTATTTGGTATCCAGGGGAAACCCTTAACGTCGGTATCGGCCAGGGATATATGCTGACCACACCCTTGCAACTTGCTACGGCGACGGCCATCCTCGCCAATAAAGGCAAAAAGGTTTACCCCAAACTCTTCAAAAACTCCCAACAAAAACCCGACGAAGCACAACAACCTATCCTCCTTCAGCAACAGGAAAATTGGCTCAAAATGCACGATGCCATGATCAAGGTTAGCCATAGCCTTCACGGCACCGCCCGCAGTGCAGCGAAGGGCGCAAAGTACAAAATTGCAGGAAAAACTGGTACGGCACAAGTTCTGGGTATTGCCCAGGAAGAAGAGTACGATGAAGAAAAGATCGCAACGTATCATCGCGATCATGCTTTGTTTATGGCCTTTGCACCTGCTGACAAGCCCAAAATTGCCATAGCGGTCATCGTTGAAAATGGCGGAAGCGGGGGCAAAAGTGCAGCGCCCATCGCCCGAAAAATATTTGATGCCTATTTGACGCCACCTGAAAATAACATCGCACTACATAAGCTTCCGCCCCAAAGTCGCCAACGAGCCACACTAAACCCACTATGAATATTTTCACATGAAACAAAGGGACTTCTTTCGCAGCCTGCCCATAGACGGCATGCAACCTCAGCGCCGAATATCCATCAGCCAGGCCACCCATATAGACACCCCGCTGCTTGCCGCCTTATTACTACTCAGCACCTACGGCCTTATAGTGCTTTATAGCGCCAGCAGCACCCAAATGCATGTGATCGAGCGCCAAGCCACCTTCCTGGGTATTGGCTTTGCTGTCATGATCCTAGCAGCACAAATTCCACCCATGATTTATAAGCGTTACGCACCATTTTTTTATCTTTTGGGTTTAATCTTGCTCATCACCGTACTGTGGAAAGGCATTGGGGCAAAGGGTGCACAACGATGGCTGGCCCTACCTGGCCTACCTCGTTTTCAACCCTCAGAAATAATGAAATTAGCCGTACCTATTATGGCCGCCCACTACTTTTCCAAGCGCATTATTCCTGCAAGCGCTCGCTCGCTGGTGGGCGCCATTATTATTTTAGTCATACCGACATTACTTATCGCCAAACAGCCGGATCTCGGCACCTCACTGCTAATTCTTAGCTCAGGGGTTTTTGTGATTTTTCTGGCTGGCATCAGCTGGCGTCTGATATTCATAGGCGCCGGCCTGGCT
>DFBZ01000060.1 GCA_002366835.1 Gammaproteobacteria bacterium UBA3067 | reverse complement strand
AAAGAAACATTGCCCGCTGACAAATCTGGGTTTTCATCAGAAAAACTTAAGGTGATTTCACCGCCAATTTCACCTTTATCACTATCTGTATCTCTAAACGTAGCGAGTAAAATTGAGTTGTCTGGAGGCTCGATGACTGAATTAACAGTGGAGTCGATGCTAGAGTCGGTTGATCCCCCGCAGGCCATTAAAAAACAAGATAAGAAATACGTATAGATCCTAAAAAAACTGTGCTTACTTAAAACCATATTATATTTCACTCTATCCCACCCAAATCATATAGAACCGGCATCTTGGATCTCCATGAATCCCAAGGTTCTCCTATTTTGTGCGCCACTAGAGCTCATCAGCACAAACTTAAAAGGCTTTTCGCTAGCGATTTTCTTTATACTGATGTGCTTTTTAACTACGTCATTGACCCGCTCTCTAGGCTGTTCAAACTCCTCAGACGTTAAGTTATGGTATCGGGTTTAAGAGGACACGCAAGTGTCTTAACCTTGAAGAATATACCATGGTTGATCTTCTGAAAATAAGGATATCTCGCCCTCGATCACCTCTGCTCGACTGAGTTAATGAACGCCTTACCTTATGAAGGACGGGACAGGCGAAGTAGGTAGGACAGGCGCTGCCAAGAAAAACAAAAAAAACCAAACCGAATGCTGAGGGATCGGCACTAAAATAAACCCAGGTGTTTTGCTAGAGGCATTAAATCGGCGGGATATTAATAAAAAATAGTAAAATGTACTCTTTGTCTTAACAGGCTGGCGCACGAATTAATCGTATGCCTGTCCATTGGCTTTTTTTCACAGCGCCTTCGGCCGTCGAGGCCAGCCCCTCGCTGGGGTTCGCTAGTAATAGAGTCTAATCACAACAGGGTAGATGAGGGCTTTCTTCCTACAAACGACTTCCGTGCTTTTGGTTCATACCCATGCTGGGCGTACGCAAGTTTATCCCGTTGATGTTCTGGTCTGCGTTCCGCTTTGGGGTGGCTTCGCTGCTGTAGCCAAAACGCTACTACAGCCCAAACACAACGGACAAAAGCACTGTGTTTACAGGTGCCCCGTTTTTACGTAAATCAATGCGCCATTTTCTTTGGTGAAGGGCTTATGTCGACTTAGATGGGGGCTGCGTAGCCATGAGCCTTGGGGATAGCTGCCATGCTCGTCATGAAAAGTCCCCTTTAGTACAAAAATCTCCTCTCCACCCCAGTGCTGGTGGGCGTTGAATTGCGTGTTCGGCGCCCATTTCACTAACGCTACGTGCTCACTTCCAAATTCATGTAGCGGCATGACGCTTAGGCCATCGACTAGCCCTGGGCGCCATGATTGTGTTTGGGTATCGATGACTTTTTGTTGTGTATCTGCTTCGTCAAACTGTTGTAGTTTGACGAAAATAGTCGCGCCTTCTTTGCCTATTTTGGGTGTGTGTGATGTGCCAATGGGGTTGCGTACATAGCAGCCCTTACCGTAGCTTTGATGCTCGTCAGAAAACACACCGTCGAGCACAACGAACTCCTCGCCACCTGTATGAGTATGTGACGAAAATTCACTAAAGGGCTCGTAACGCACAATAGATGTTGCGCGTGCAATTTCATCCCCCATTCTATCGAGCATCATTCGTTCCACGCCAGGCATGGGTGAGTCAACCCAGCGATAGTCTTCGGGTTGAATTACGATTCGTTGTGAAAAATCGGTATTGATTTGTGTCGTCATTTTAAGCACCAAGCTAATCGTTTAGTTTCTACCTGCAGTCACTCCGCCATCTACATCCCAAATGGCACCTGTTACCCAGCTGGAGCAATCGTTTAAGAGGAACATGATGCTGTTGGCGATGTCATCCGGTGTGCCGATGCGGCCTATCGGATGAAAATCATCAAATTCAGCTAAGGCATTATCCATTTCCGCAGGGTCAATAAATGTTTCATAAATAGGGGTTTTTACAACAGCAGGGGAGACCGCGTTAACTCTAATGTTGTGTTCCGCTAGCTCCATTGCCATGTGCTGCGTTAAGGCATGTAAACCAGCTTTAGCCATTGAATATGCCGAAGAAGGTGTTGCTTTAATGGCTTGCTTAGCCCACATGGAACCAATATGTACAACAGAGCCCCCACCGTTGTCGATCATATTTTTAGCAACTGCTTGGCTGATAAAAAACGCGGCGCTATTTAACGAGGCGTAAGCATTATAGTCGTCTGGCGTGTGTTCGATGAACGGCTTAGGGTTAAAATAACCCGCAGCATTTACGAGGTATTTGATGTGCCGCGTTTCGTTGTTAAGCGCTTGAATAACATGATCTACATCCTGTTGTTCATATAGGTTAGCTTGTATTGTTTCTACCGAATTACTATTCGCATAGGTTTTAAGCTCAGTTTTGGCTGCTTCCAACTTTGCCTCATTGTTTCCCAGAATGACCGTGTTGGTGCCCTGAGATACCAATTGTTTTGCGGATGCTAAGCCTATACCACTGGACCCGCCAATGATCAAAGCAACACTTGAATTTGTCATGTTATATCTCCTCCAGTTGTTAATGTATAGAGACAATTTAGCCAATACTTGAGATACTAAAAAGCAAGCACATATTGGTAAGGTAGGTACTTTTTGGTACATCTTCATGAAAACTAAAGACAAAATATTTTCAATAAAAACAAGCCCAAGCAAAAGCGCGCAGATGGTTGAAACGATCTACGGCTGCAAATGGTCTCTTACGGTATACCAATTACTAGCCAGCGGTATTAACCGACCGGGTGAAATGGTACGTAGTGTTGAAGGCTTAACGACAAAAGTGCTTAATCAGTGCTTAAAAAGAAATACAGAGTTCGGTATTTTAGAGCGCATTTCTTATAATGAAGTGCCACCAAGGGTCGAGTACAAGGTGACTGAATTTGGTGAAAAATTTATGAGCGTTCTTGATGAGCTTGAAAATCTGCAACGGGCAATTGAAAATAAAATATAACACTTTGCCGCAGTTTCCATCTTTGGTGTTGGATGCGTGGATTTCGCGCCGCCGCGCAAGGCCTTTAGGCTGCAGCCTTATAAGCCCTCACTTCCTACCGAGACACTTCGCCACAGCGCCATCAAAATTGCGTTAACACCCCTTTGGTGGAAAGCTGTCGTGGCGCACTATAAACACGCTAATTTTCAGTAAACAAACATGTTGTCGTGAAAAGTTGTCGTGAAAATATTTTATGGCGCTGTCTTTCGAAAATACAATCGAGGAAGATCCTCGCCAAAAAGAACAGCAATAAATAGAAATGTTGCGCGGCGCATTTCAAAAGTTAAACTGTTTCTCGACGCAGAGAAAAATTAATCGTATGCCTGTCCATTGGCTTTTTCGAGGTTAGATTATGAAACAACTATTCAGTTTACGTCGTATAGTCCTACTCTTAGTGGTCGTCGGTGGGCTGTTGATCAGTAATTTCTCGGTTCAGCACCATGTATCGCCCGCGTTCTGGCGGTGGTGGGGAGAGGTGAGCGCTTCAGATGGCATAGCGATCAAAGGCTTCGACCCAGTTACTTTTTTTGAATTGCAAAAAGCACAGCCTGGTTCTGAGGAATTCCAATACCGGTGGCAGGGTGTCAGTTGGTACTTTGGCTCTGAGGCGCATAAACAACTCTTTGTTAAAGCCCCTGAACGTTATGCACCTCAATTTGGTGGTTATTGTGCTTCTGGGATCAGTTATGGGGTGACGGCGAGGAGCGACCCGGAAGCTTGGTTTATCCAAAATGAGAAGCTCTATTTATTTGGCAGTAAAAAAGTGCGGCAAAGCTGGCTCAAAAAGATTGAAAGTGGGGTGGTTGAAAGGGCTGAATATTTTTGGAATTTGTAGGGTGGCGCGCTTGGATATTAAATTTCCCCCTGTTTTCGATAAGGCTTCTAGGCTTAAGAAGCCACTAGGGGAAATTTGTCTGAGCAGCGGGCTTGAAGGGGCGTTACGCTCCATTATGCGATTCTGCGCTCTGATAAATTTATTTTTTGGGGTTTACCGTACACATCTTTGAATCCCTTTACTCCAGTGCCGCCACCAGCTTGAGGTAGTTCTCAAGTCTCTGGGGGCGAATTTTTCCTTCTGCTACCGCTGTTTTTATCGCACAGTTTGGTTCTCTATCATGTTTGCAATCACTAAATTGGCAGTGGCCAAAATAGGGTTGGAATTCACGAAAACCTTGGGCTAGTTGTTGTGCTTCGGTGACATGTAGGCTGAATTCGCGGATGCCGGGTGAGTCGATGAGTTTGCCATTGTTCAGCGTGTGAAATAGCTGAGCAGTGGTGGTGGTGTGTACGCCCAGCCCAGAGGTTTCTGATACCTCGCGTGTTTCTTGTGCGCTATGGGGAAGTAGGGCGTTTACCAGTGATGACTTACCTACGCCGGATTGACCGACAAATACGAAACTATGTTGATGCAGTAGCGCGTCAAGTTCCGTAAGGCCAAGGGCCTGTTTGGCGGAACAGGTGAAGGTTTGGTAGCCAATTTGTCGGTAGCCTTCGATAAGGCTTTCAAAGTCTTGACGATTCTTTTCTTCAAGCAAGTCAATTTTATTTAGCAGAACAATGGGTTCAATTTCGGCCAGTTCGGCCGCGACTAGGTAGCGGTCGATAAGGATGCTGGAGGGTTCCGGCAGGGGGGCGATTACGATAATGATGTAATCGATATTCGCGGCGACGGTTTTGATTTTGCCACGCAAATCTGGGCGACTGAGGCTGGAGCGGCGTGGATATTGCGCCTCGATGATTCCTATATCGTTAGGTCCTGGTCGCCATACAATGCGATCCCCCGTGACCAACTGTGGCACATTTGCACGCAGTAGGCAGCGGTATCGATGGTAGTCGGAATCTTCAACTTCCACCTGGGTGCCATAGTGGGCGACAACGGTGCCATCCTGTTCGGCACCAAATTCACCAGATTCCATCAGGGTATCGGCTTCCTGATCTTTCTTTTGGGCGCGTGCAATACGTTCTTGCTGTATTTTATCGATGCGCCATTTTTGTTGGCGGCTGAGTCGTCGTTTTGCCATTTAGCCTTAGGTTACCAAGAGTGTGAAAAAACCGCTAAGCGGCTTAATCTAGGTTAAACTGTTTACATTATCAATGGTAGGAGCGTAATGGCATGGCCGTTAGTCAGGATAATCTCATTTGGATTGATTTGGAAATGACGGGGCTTGACCCCGATACGGACGTCATTATCGAGGTGGCGACCATTATCACCGATGCTGATCTTAAGGTTTTGGCTGAGGGCCCGGTGATAGCAGTGCATCAGCCGGATGAAGCCCTAGAGGCAATGGATGAATGGAACACGCGCACCCATGGTAATTCTGGTTTGATCGATCGGGTTAAACAAAGCGCTGTGGGCACCGCGCTTGCGGAGCAAAAAACGCTGGAGTTTTTGCAGGATTATGTTCCCAAAGGCGCTTCACCAATCTGTGGAAACAGTATTTGTCAGGATCGACGTTTTTTATATCGGCTTATGCCATCGCTTGAGGAGTACTTTCATTATCGTAATCTTGATGTCAGCACTTTGAAAATACTCGCGCAAATGTGGGCGCCGGATGTGGCGAGGGGCTTAACAAAAAAAGGCACTCATCAGGCTTTGGATGATATTCGTGAGTCTATCGAAGAGCTGCGTTATTACCGTGGCCATCTTCTAAAAGTGTAAAGAACCACAGGCTTTTGACGATGTGGATCCAAAAAGAAATTCGCTTAAAGCCTCGTCGCAGGGGTTTTCATCTTATAAGCGATGAAGTCCTCGCTCAGCTACCGGAGCTGGCCGAGATCTCCATGGGGATGATGAATGTGTTTATAAAACACACTTCCGCATCCCTCACTATCAATGAAAATGCCGATCCCAGCGTGCGTTCGGATTTTGAGAGTTTTTTTAATCAGACTGTTCCTGAGAGCGCGTCGTATTTCTTGCACACAGATGAAGGCAGTGACGACATGCCTGCGCATCTAAAAAGCAGCATTCTCGGCTGTAGTCTCAATATCCCTATTAGCGATGGCTATTTGAATATGGGTGTTTGGCAGGGTATATATTTATGCGAACATCGTAATTCTGGGGGTAGCCGAAATTTGCTTGTCACTGTTCAGGGGCAGGGCTTTTAAGACTATTCCTAAATTGTCATAAAACTGTCTTTATTTCTTTGCATACTCGTCCACTGATTTTTAATCAGAGGCGTTGCGATGATGATCTGGAGCCTGTTAAAACAATTTCCGCGTTTATTTTGGTATAGCTTTTTCCCCCAAAAAGACGGCGCTTATTCTGAATTCTCAGTTCAACGTTGTTTGGTCATGTTATTTTTTTGGCCGGTGTTTTTATTCTATTTGACCACGACTTGGTTTTGTCTGGGTCTAGATCATCTGCTTTTCCCCCGCTTTCGCCATGTTAAAATTAAAGCGCCGGTGCTGGTGATTGGCATTCCGCGTAGTGGTACCACTTTTTTACACCGCCTCTTAGCCGGTGATGCCCAGCGTTTTACCACCATGTCTCTGCAAGAGTTAGTATTTGCCCCGTCTATTGTTCAGCGAATAATATGGAAAAATCTGGGCATCATTGATGGCGTGTTTGGTTCCCCTGTTTCTACACTGGTGGGTTGGTTTCAAAATAAATTGTTTTCTGGTTTAGATGGTGTGCACTCTACCCGCTTAAACCAACCAGAAGAAGATTATTTGGCGCTCAGCCCTATGTTCGCCTGTTTTTTATTGATTTTACCTTTTGGTGATCCCGCTTTTCTACGCTTAAGTCGTTTTGATCAAGTTGCTTCCGTAGAGGAAAAAGAGCAATTAAAGAAATTTTATTACGGCTTGGTGCAGAGGCACCTCTATGTACATGGCGAGTCGCTGACATTTCTGTCAAAAAATCCTAGCTTTACACCGATGCTGCAAACACTGGCAGAAGCATTTCCCGATGCGCGCTTTATTGCTTGCTTGCGAAATCCTAATGAGGCGGTTCCTTCTCAGGTGAGTTCCATTCTGGTGGGGGCGCGTATATTTAGTGGGCGTGTGAATGAAGCTTGGTGGCGGGAGAAGTTGAGTGAGATGTTGCGCTTTTATTACGCGCATTTATTTAATTCTCTGCCTTGCGTTGGTGAGTCATATCATCATTTCGTGCGCATGGAAAATTTAACATCGTCCCCAGAAAAATCTATACAAGTGCTTTACCGTAAATTTGGACTTTCATTTGACGATCAATATACAGCGTGGATTAAACAAGAATGTCGTAAGGCAAAATCGTATCGCAGTGGGCACGCTTATCACGGGGCTGCATTGGGTATCCAGGCCGCTGATTTATGCGAGCAGTTTGGCTTTGTATATAACACCCTCGGTTATGCACCACCCGAAGCGGCTTGAAGTCAGGCTGTTTTGAAAATCATAGCCGGCCTGTTAAGGGGATTTTCGGGGCGGCATTATAGCTAAGCGCAAGGAGATATCTGTAGGGATGAATAATTCAGAACTGAGAATATTATTTGTTGTAGACGCCATCCAGGGGCGAAATGGGGTAGGCACATATTTTCAAGATCTGGTCGCACAGTTGCGCCCCCATGTGGAGCAGGTTGAGCTTGTGGCGCCAAATTTATTAGAGCCGCACCCGGTGCAAGGTTTATCTTTTCCGCTTCCTGGAGATAATACACAACGTCTTTTTCTGCCTAAAATGCGAAAATTAGTGCAGCTTGCAAATGAAATAAAACCGAATGTCATCGTGGTACCGGGGCCAGGGTTATTTGCAACAGGGGGCTTGTGGCTTGCCGCAAAGCTGGGTGTGCCGGTATGTATGACGCATCAAACCGACTACCCCAGTTTGGTGCGGCTTTATTGGCCTGGCCCCATTGGCTACCTCGCCCAAAAATCACTAAGTTGGGTGAATAAATTCATGCTACGGGCCAGTAGCAATGTTGTGACTATCAGTGACGGGATGGTAGAACAGCTACTTTCTTTGGGGGTTGCTCAGCCCCATTTGGTGGGCACGTCTCTATCCAATAATTTTATTGACAGGCCGGTTAGTCCTCAAGCAGAAAAAATAGAACACGTACTCTTTTTGGGGCGCTTGGCTGCAGAGAAAAACATCGCACACTTTCTGGATCTGGCTGCTTCACGACCTGAGCTTACCTTCACCATTGCCGGCGATGGGCCGCTTCGTGATATCGTTATTCAGCAGCAGGAAGAAATCGAAAATTTGCATTTTTTAGGGTGGCAGGATAGGGGGAAAATTCCTCGTTTGATAGATGACAATGATCTGTTGATTTTGCCCTCTTCCGTTGAGGCTTTTGGAACCGTGGCGTTAGAGGCAATGGCAAGAAAACGCCTTGTATTAACCACAGCTGCATGCGGAATTAGTGAGTGGGCGGATCTGTCTCGTGGTTTAGTTGTTATGTCCAAAAATGAGTCGCTGCAAAGTGCATTGGAGCGCATCGAAGCAATGGAGCCATCAGAGCGATACAACATTGTACGAGACGGTAGGGAGAGCGCACTTGCTCTTAATCAGGCCAGTGTTAATCAATGGCTGGCGGTGCTCAGGCAAACATCAGAGCAATCTCACTTGCTGCCGCAGGGCTGGCCTTCACCCATATATAGCTTGGTTAAGCGCTATATGGCAGCATAGAGCGGTGACGTCTGATTTAAGGGCATCTCTAAAAATTGCCTTTTTACCCGATAGCGGCGTCAGCTCCGTACTCAACTCCTCATGTAGCCCTTCTACACTGCGGGTTTCCGTGCGGTGCTTCCTTGCTCTCGAATAAAAATTCTAATTTTTAGAGGTGCCCTTAAGTTGTTGGCAAGGACATTGAGGTGCTTTAAGTGATCACCGCGTTAGTGACCATTCATGACGTGATGCCTGAAAACCGACGCGCGGTGATGCATTTATTGAATGAACTGCAAAAACGTGTGCCGACACTTAAACCGGCTCAAATTACCTTGCTGGTTGTGCCGGGTAAAAATTGGAGCGATGATGACTTGCTATGGCTTGAATGTTTGCAGAGGCAGGGTTATCCATTTGCAGGCCATGGTTGGAGTCACACTGCACTAAAATCAAAAACCTTTTATCATCATATCCATAGTTTGCTGTTGTCACGAGATGCTGCTGAACACCTGTCTCAGCCATCAAAGAATCTGCAAACACTTGTTCAGTGCTGTTATGAGTGGTTTCCGAATCATGGCTTTTATGAACCCTTGCTTTATGTTCCTCCTGCATGGGCGTCCGGTCGTTTAACCTTGGAGAACTGGCAGGCACTTCCTTTTAAATATCTTGAAACTTTGGGTGGTGTGAGGAATATAGACAGCGGTAAATATTATTCTCTTCCTTTATGTGGTTATGAGGCCGATACGTTGATGCGTTCTTTTTTTCTAAGAGGTTTTAATGGATATAATAAGCTGCAGGCTGAGCGTAGAGGAGAACCGCTGAGAATAGGCCTGCACCCCAGTGATTATAAATACTATCTTTCAGATAAAATATTTGAAGATTTACGTCAGGTGGATCATTTTATTAGTTACGATAGCTCTTATAGCCTAGTGGGCTAGTTTTGTTTTTTAGGGCTGTGGGAAGGGTTTCTTGGGAGCTTATATTGTTATGCACTTCGGATTTGAATCCTCCAAGAATTTCGTGGCTCTGTGTAATAAATTAGGCTGCTTCAGAAATTTTACGTACATCAACTTTAGGCTGGTTATTGATCTCATCCAACCAACGAACCAGTGTGATCTTGCCGTCAAAATCTTCAACTAGGGCGGTGCAGCTTTCTACCCAATCCCCAGTATTAAGATATTGGATGTCGTCAATCATATCAATTTGCGCATGATGAATATGTCCACACACCACGCCATCCACATTTTCAGCGCGGGCTGCATTCGCAAGGATGTTTTCATATTGACTGATAAAATTAACGGCATTCTTCACCTTGTATTTCAGATAAGATGAAATTGACCAGTAGGGTTTTCCTAATTTTTTTCTCAGTAGGTTTAGCCAATGATTTACCTCCAATAGGTAGTCGTATGCGTGACAACCTACGTGCGCGAGCAGAGGGTTGCATTTAATGACACTGTCAAACTCATCACCATGCATTACCATTAGTTTTTTGCCGTCAGCGGTGTGATGTATAACGCGGTTTTTAATTTTTATATTGCCAAATGTAAGACCGTTATACTGTCTGAATATCTCGTCATGATTTCCGGGGATGTAAATCACCTCTACGCCCCGCTTGGCTAAGCCTAAAATAGTGCGGGCTATATTATTATGGCTTTGTGGCCAATATAAACCGCGCTTCATATTCCACACATCAATGATGTCACCAACAAGATAGAGTCGTTCGCAGGACAGAGAGTGGAGGAAGTCGGAGAGCGCTTCAGCCTGACAGCCTTTGAAGCCGAGATGAATGTCAGAGATCCAGACGGTACGACCATCAATTTTTTTCATGGCTTATCTACTTGTATTGAAAAGTGAATATCAATCAATACAAGAAAATATAGGCTCTGTTTCTTACAGGCAGGTTAACCTTATATGAATAAAATATTTAAGTATAAGTGTTGGTTTGTCTGGTTATAGGTGCCCTATAGGTATTGCGCTCTGTTTTCGCTAGTGGCAATGCTTTTTTTGTAAGTCGCCTCTGAATTTTATATGTCATCTTTTGAGCAGAGCTGTTTTGGGTGAATGAGTTCGCGCGCTTGAATGAACGGGTCGGGATAAAGCAGACTATTATTTCTAAATGTTTTTATTGAGAGTGTTTTATCTATGGCGAATAACACGCGAAATAAATTCGGGTCACAAGCCCCTGACATAAAAAACATCGATGCGGCTGGTGTTAGCTGGTCAAAAGAACTGGATTGGATTGAGGTGGGTGGTGGAGTCGGTGGTTTAACCTCTGCTATTACCGTCCATAAGCCCGGTCTTCAAACGCTGCAGACCTTTAATAAAGATTGTCTTTCGCACAAGGATACTGAACTTAAGCGTGGTGATAGCGCTTATGATAACTACTTCGGTGATGTCAGTATTCCGAATCCTAATTTGGCAACTATCGAAAAAGCACCGTTTTATGCGGTAACACTTTTCCCTGGTGGTATCGGCACCCAAGGTGGCTTGGTCACCAATGAGCATGCACAGGTGTTCAGTAATGAGGGTGATAGTGTGGAAGGCTTATATGTCACGGGTAACACCATAGCGAGCGTGATGGGGCGCTCTTACCCAGGGGCAGGTTCTACCATAGGGCCTTCCATGACGTTTGCTTATGTGGCAGCAATGCACGCAGCTAGGTAGGGTTAATTACTTCAGCTTAGACTGAGGGTTTTGACAGGGCTCAGTGGCTATTGACCTCTGTCAAAATTAACGCAATAAATAATACAAATGCGAATAATTATTATTTATACTTTCTCGGTATGCACTTCTACCTTGCCCGAGGATGTAATATGCCGAGCTTTACGCGCCTTTTCTCTTCCTTATTATTCGTTCTGTTTTCGCTTGGCTCTATTTGCAGTGCGTTTGCAGAAGAGGTTTGGGTTTACTCTTCCCGCAAAGAGCACCTGATTAAGCCGCTTTTCGATCAGTACCAGAAAGAAACCGGTGTCAGTGTTCGCTATATCACTGATAAAGCGCCGCCTTTAATGGCACGTATCAAAGCAGAAGGAAAAAATACCAAGGCGGACCTGTTTATGACCGTTGATGCGGGTAATTTATGGCAGGCCGCTAATTTGGGTATTCTGGCGCCATTAAAGTCTCCAATTCTCGAAACGAACGTGCCTTCTCATTTGCGTGATGCTGAAGGGCGATGGGCTGGCTTGTCTATTCGGGCTCGCACCATTGTCTATTCCACTGAGAGAGTCCAGGCCAGTGAGTTACAGACTTATGAATCGCTGGCCGAACCGCAGTGGAAAGGTCGCTTGTGTTTGCGTACCTCCAAAAAGGTTTACAACCAGTCTCTCGTTGCCACTATGATGGAGCATTTGGGTGAGGAGAAAGCGCAAAGCATCGTTTCCGCCTGGGTGACAAACCTTGCAACCCCCGTATTTGCAAACGATACCAAGTTGATGGAGGCAATATTGGCGGGCCAGTGTGATGTGGGTATCGTCAATACCTATTACTTTGGTCGCCTGCAAAAAGCACGGCCAGATATCCCTCTAGCACTTTTCTGGCCTAATCAGCAGGGGCGTGGTGTGCACGTGAATATCTCCGGGGCAGGGGTGACGCGCTACGCCAAGCATCCGCAAGCCGCACAGAAATTGCTTGAATGGCTGTCATCCAGTTCTGCGCAATCTGCCTTTGCCGGGCTCAACATGGAATATCCGGTTAATGCCCATGTTAAACCTTCCGAGGAAGTGTCTGCCTGGGGAGAATTTAAAGCGGATCTAATCGATGTTGACGTGGCGGGGCGTAATCAAGCCAAAGCCATTATGTTAATGGATCGCGCCGGGTATCGATGACTTTTAATCCGCCGCGCACTTTATCCAATTGACGAGCCGTATATTGAACATCTTGCCCGCGCAATTTTTTAGAATGGATCGCTCTTTGTTAGCGGCCTTATTTCTATTGGCTGCGGCGGGCAGTGTTTTACTGCCGCTAAGCGTGTTGGGTTTAAGTTGGATGGAGGTGGATAAGGAGATATGGGCCCACCTTCTGGATACGGTCTTGTCTTCTTTGTTGGTCAATACCCTGGTTTTACTGTTGGGCGTGGGCGTTATTGTGTCCCTGCTTGGAGTGAGTCTCGCGTGGCTAACGGCCGTATGCGATTTTCCTGGGCGAAAATTTTTTGATTGGGCCCTAATGCTTCCTTTGGCGATGCCCACTTATGTGATTGCCTTTGTAGTGTTGGGGCTGCTCGATTACAGCGGGCCGCTGCAAAGTGCTTTGCGCGATGTTTTTGGTTCGTCCTTTGTTTTACCAGAAATTCGAAGTGCCGCAGGGCTTGTCCTCGTTCTCAGTCTGGTGCTTTATCCTTACGTTTATATGCTCGCTCGCAGTGCTTTTTTATCTCAGGGGCGAGGTTTGCTCGATGCGGCCAGAGTTCTGGGTCTTGGGCCTTGGATGGGTTTTTATAAAGTCGCTTTACCCATGGCCAGGCCTGCTATTGCTGGCGGTGTGGCCCTGGCGTTGATGGAAACACTGGCAGATTTCGGGGCGGTCTCCGTGTTTAATTACGACACCTTTACCACCGCGATTTATAAAACCTGGTACGGCTTTTTTAACATCCATGCCGCAGGACAGCTGGCTTCTTTATTACTTTTGTTTGTGGTGGTGGCCCTGTGGTTGGAGCGTCGCTCCCGTGGGGAGGCCCGTTATCATCAAGGGGGGCAAAAGTATCGTATTCAGTTAACAGGCTGGCAGGCTTGGATAGCAACGCTGTTTTGTATATTGGTGCTGAGTTGTGCATTTGTTATACCGGTGGCGAAACTTTTGTCATGGGTGGCACAAAACCATCTGGGTGATCTGGATATGCGTTATGTCAATTTACTGGGTCATTCCCTTGGGCTGGCTGCTGTGGCGGGCTGCGTGACAGTCAGTATCGCCTTTTTTCTGGCATTAATTAAAAGAAGCTACGCCTGGCCCCTGGTTTCCCCATTGGTGCAATGGGCCACATTGGGTTATGCCTTGCCGGGCTCTATTCTGGCGGTTGGCATTATGCTGAGCTTTGCTTTTATTGATAATGGCCTGACTAAGCTGTACACGCTAATGGGAATCGAGTCAGGTTTATATCTGGTGGGAGGTGTTCTGGCCTTAATTTTGGCTTATGTGGTGCGCTTTATGGCGGTGGCCTTTGGTGCGATTGACAGTGGTTTTGAGCAGATTCGGCCCTCCGTTATCGAGGCTGCACGAAGTTTAGGTGCCAGCTGGCAGCAGTTACTTGGGCGGGTTTATCTACCCATGCTCACCCCTGGTTTATTGACCGCAATGCTATTGGTGTTTGTGGATGTGATGAAAGAAATGCCTGCCACCCTTTTACTCAGGCCTTTCGGTTGGGACACATTAGCGGTAAGGGTGTACGAAATGACATCTGAAGGGGAGTGGGAGCGAGCCGCACTTCCGGGTATCACGCTAGTGTTGGCAGGCTTAATTCCCGTGTTACTGCTAGTCAGGCGCTCAGCCAGGTAAGGTGGAGTTTGGTGTCAGCAGAAGTTCGCTTTTTTATGCGTGATAGAGTCTGAAATTTGACTGGCTTTGCACGCCACGCTGTGTTCGAATGTTGCCGTAAATCGTTCGAAGGGATATTGGATGGAGCCACGGAGTGGCTAATAATTATAAAATTATAAAGTTATAGAACTAGGAGAAATAGGAATGCTGTATTTTCCAAAAAAAATAAAAAACTGCTTCTGCGGGCTCGTTGTAATTCTTTTGGCTACTGGCTCAGTGACGGCCCAGGCAGCTGCTAATTTGATTGGTGATCTTTCTGAAACCAGAGAGATGCAAGTGATGATTATAAAGGGTGCGAAGCTGCCCTCTCTTCTCGGGAAAACATCTGACAACTATTCCATTATGGCGGTATCTGGCGATGCGCTCGTTGCGATCCCTTTTCAGTTTGATGACTGGAATGAACGCGGCTTCCCGTTCGTACCGGGTGGTACTTTGAAGGTTGATGGCCAAGAAGGCATCTTTGAAGACAAAGACGAGTTGGTTTTTATGTTGCGAGACACCGGGCCTCAGGCCGACAAAGCGTTGAAGGCCGCAGTGGAAGGCAAAATCATCAGCGAGCTGGCCTTCAAAGAAAATGGCGTAGAGCGCTATGTCTATGTTGTCGAAGGAAATGCCCAGCGTAGTGATAAAAGCTATACCCACTATGATATGAAAACCGGTTTGATAAAAACATCAAAGTATAGCCAGCAGGTGGATCCCGATAACCTACTGTCGTGGTCGGACATGTATTACGAAGGCTACCACGGTGGTAAAAAGACCATTCTGGATACAATGAAGCTACGTGTTAAAGCGAAACTGGGCTTTATTAAAGCAACCATTAACAATAACCTGATTCCTAACGAAGTGAGTGCTGTTAAAAACGGCCCGGTGCGTAGCCTGATTGCACTGGATGCATCGATTTCTATTCTTGGTGTTGGTTTGGCCGACGCAGGGGCCAGTGTGACAGTGACCGATCAAACTCTTCAATTTCCCGTCTATCTAACTATTCCTAGAGCGGCTGCTATCTTAAGTGATTTAGTATTAGAGGTTTCCCTGGATTTTCATGATATGGACGGTGTGCCTTCACGTTCAGAATTAGGTCCTAAAGAGCCTGTTTACGCAGGGGATAAAACCAAGGGAGCGAACCCTGAAGACATGAAAGTTGATCTTGAGCATGGCTGGTTGTCACTTAGCAGTGGAGAAAAGTGGGACATTATTGCGTTTTTTAGTGGCAAGGAAGGCTTTAAGCCAACGCTTGATGCTATCTACAAAGACAGCCGTTTTGATGAAAAAGCGGATACACCCGAACGTTTTGAAGGCTCGCACCCTCATCTTGGCTATAAAATAAATGATATTGTTTACGGCCAGGAAATCGTAATCGGGATTGACCTTTATTATGATGATGCTTTCTGGGAGAAAGATGGCTTGGAGAGTGCTGTTGAGCAGTTGCGCAACCCAATGCCGATGACTGTGACCGCTCAGTAAGGACAGCTGTCCCGTAAGGCGGTGATAAGTTAAAGCGGAATAAACATCATTGTAAAAGGCGGCCTAGGGCCGCCTTTTTATTGCTCCACTTTTATTAACAAGCTTCTCTGCTGCAGAACTGTTCATTACGCTGTTCTCGCGGTAAAATGCGCGGCTTCGATTTCGATAGATAATACCTTTCTTATAGCACTATGCCTTCGGGCACCTTTAGGATGCTTATGGGCAAAACGACTGTTTTATATGAGCAACATGTTGCTGCTGGCGCAAAAATAGTGGACTTTTCTGGCTGGGATATGCCTATTCACTACGGTTCCCAGCTTAAAGAACACAGCGCAGTTAGAGAAGGTGCGGGAGTGTTTGATGTTTCCCATATGACCATCGTGGATGTAAAGGGTGTTGAAGCAAGGTCATTCCTGCAGTATCTGCTTGCTAATGATGTTGCCAAACTGAAGGAAAGAGGCAAAGCGCTATACACTGCCATGCTGAATGAACAGGGTGGCGTTATTGATGACCTTATCGCTTATAACATGGGTGACTACTACCGCTTAGTGGTTAACTGCGGAACACGCGAGA
The DNA here is from genome assembly GCA_002366835.1 of Gammaproteobacteria bacterium UBA3067. Lineage (GTDB taxonomy): Bacteria > Pseudomonadota > Gammaproteobacteria > Pseudomonadales > UBA3067 > UBA3067. The sequence goes on along the minus strand of DFBZ01000060.1, from coordinate 149,437 downwards.
AAGATTTAGCCTGGATGCAAAAACAAGCACAGGGCTTCTCTGTGACACTGGAAGAGCAGCCCGAGCTGGCAATTTTGGCGGTGCAAGGCCCCCAGGCAATTGCAGCAGTATGCGGGCTAAGCTCCCCTGAGCGTCAAGCCGCAATACAAGCATTGAAAGTATTTCAAGGGATAGAGGAAGGTGACTGGTTTATAGCCCGCACCGGTTATACCGGCGAAGATGGTCTGGAAATAATGCTTCCCAACGCTGAAGCGGGCGCATTTTGGCAGGCTTTGCTTGAGAGTGGTGTTGCCCCTATAGGCCTTGGTGCACGGGATACCCTGAGGCTTGAGGCCGGGATGAACCTCTACGGTGCCGATATGGATGAAACCGTCAGCCCCTTAGCAGCGAATATGGCTTGGACTATTGCTTGGCAGCCAGAGAGTCGTGACTTTATTGGCCGCGAAGCTCTAAGCAAAGAAAAATCCAGTGGTGTAAAAGAAAAGCTTTTTGGCTTGGTGCTAGAAGGTCGTGGTGTCTTGCGCGGACACCAAAAGGTGCTAGTCTCCGGGCTTGGGGAAGGTGAAATTACCAGCGGTAGCTTTTCGCCGACTCTCGGGTACTCCATAGCTCTGGCGCGGCTTCCTGCTGAAACCGGCGACCAGGCAGAGGTGGATATTCGGGGCAAGCTGTTGGCAGTGAAGGTGGTGCGACCTCCTTTTGTTCGCAATGGACAGCAGTGCTTCTAGCGGCGTGATGTTTCATCGGCGCTAGGCCGACAAGAAGATAAGACTCAATATTAAGGTGAATCAAAATGAGTGAATTACCAGCGGAACTTAAATATCTTAGCAGTCATGAATGGGTCAGGGTGGAAGGTGATGTTGCCACTATCGGGATCAGTGACCATGCCCAGGAAGCTATGGGTGATCTGGTTTATGTGGAACTACCCGATGTGGGAGCTGATCTGCACGCCAATGATGAAGCCGGTGTGGTGGAATCGGTGAAGGCGGCTTCCGATATTTATACCCCCGTTAGCGGCACTGTTTTTGCCGTGAATGAAAATTTGGAAGATGCGCCGGAACTGGTGAACCAGGACCCTTACCACGACGGTTGGCTTTTTCAAATAAAGTTTAGTGATCCTGCTGAGCTGAGTGACATTCTTTCTGCTGCGGACTATCAGGCGCAACTAGACGCCGAAGAAGATTAGTCTTCGTCCTGCAATTATTCGGTTGAAGATCCGTCGCGCCATTAGATGACTTGATGTGCGAAAGGTTTTGAAGCCACATGCCGTGAAGATGGTATGTGGCTTTTTGGTTTTAAGAGATAGCCTCCCCCCACGGTTTATTCGCTCTGTTGTTAGATAGATTAAAGAGGTAAAGCAATGCCCTATATTCCCCATACTGACGATGAAGTCAAAGAAATGCTCGATATCATTGGTGTAAGCAGCATCGAGCAATTGTTTGATGAGATTCCGGTTTCCATTAAAGCGGGTGAACTACAAGCGGTTCCTGAGGGAGCCAGCGAAATGGTGGTGCATAGGGACATGGCTGAGCGCGCCGCAAAAGATAGTGGGGCGCTGTGTTTTATTGGTGCGGGAGCCTACGAGCATCATATCCCGGCCGCCGTATGGGATGTGGCTGCCCGGGGTGAATTTATGACGGCGTACACACCCTATCAGGCGGAAGCCAGCCAAGGCACATTGCAGGTGATATACGAGTACCAGTCGATGATGGCTCACTTGACGGCAATGGATGTATCCAATGCGTCGCTTTACGATGGTGCATCAGGTTTGGCGGAGGCCGTACTAATGGCCATTCGGGCAAATCGAAAGTCTAAGTCACGCCGTGTTTTGATGCCCAGTAACGTGCACCCGCTTTACCGGGAAACCAGTGAGTCCATCGTTAAAAGTCAGAATATCGAACTGGTGGATGTGGCTTTTGACGAAGAGACGGGGCAGACCCGCCTCGATGCACTGCAGGCCCACGAAGATGAGGATTTTGCCGCGCTGGTGATAGCGCAGCCTAATTTTTTTGGTGTTCTTGAAGATGTGGACGCATTGACAGATTGGGCGCATGCACAGGGTATGTTGGTGATTGCAGTGTGTAATCCCACCTCGTTGGCACTGTTAACCCCGCCAGGGGAGTGGGGAGAAAAAGGTGCGGATATCGCAGTTGGCGAAGGTCAGCCTCTGGGAATTCCCTTGGCTTCTGGCGGCCCCTACTTTGGTTATATGTGTTGTAAGCAAGCGATCGTTCGGCAGATGCCGGGGCGAATTATTGGTCGTACCGTAGATCAGGAGGGTCGAGAAGGTTTTGTCCTAACTCTTCAAGCTCGCGAGCAGCATATTCGACGCTCTAAAGCCACTTCCAACATCTGTACCAATCAGGGCTGGGCGGTAACCGCTTCAACGATTTATATGAGCTTGTTGGGGCATCACGGCTTATATCAGGTGGCGTTATCTAGCCATCAAAACCTGCAAAAGTTAAAGCAGGCAATCGCTCAGACAGAAGGAGCAGCCTTGCGTTTTTCTACGCCGGGTTTCCACGAATTGGTGGTGGAGCTCAATCAGCCTGCCAAACAGGTGCTGGAGAAAATGGCTGGAATGGGGGTTTTGGGTGGTTACGAACTGGCGGCAGACTACGGATGGGATAATTCTTTCTTAGTCTGTGTCACGGAAACAAAAACCGATGCGGATATTGCTCGCTTTGCAGAGGCCTTGGCCTTTGCACTATCGGCGCAAGCAAGTGAAGTAGTTGTCGGGAGCAAAAGATAACATGTTGATATTTGAACAGAGCCGTCACGGCCGTCGAGCAACTGCACAGAACGTCACGACACAAGAGGATATTAAATCAGAAATTCCTTCTTCTTTGCTTCGAAAAAAAGCGGCTGATCTTCCGGAAGTTTCGGAAATGCAGGTGGTGCGTCACTATACACAGCTATCGCGTAAGAACTTTTCCATCGATACGAATTTTTACCCCCTTGGTTCTTGCACAATGAAATATAACCCGCGGGGAGCCCATAAGGCAGCAAGTTTACCGGGTTTTCAGCAGCGGCATCCTCTCGCTCCTGAAAGCCATAGTCAGGGTTTGCTGTCTTGTTTTTACGAGCTGCAGGAAATCCTTAAGGATGTGACGGGTATGAAAGGCGTTTCCCTCACGCCGATGGCCGGAGCTCAGGGGGAGTTCGCCGGTGTCGCGATGATTCGTGCGTACCATGAGGCGCGTGATGATAATGAGCGTACGGAAATTTTGATTCCCAGTGCGGCCCATGGCACAAACCCCGCTACGGCGGTGATGTGTGGTTATAAAGTGAAAGAGCTGCCTGTAAACAGTGAGGGTGATGTAGACCTTGATGCCTTAAAGGCCGCAGTTGGGCCGCAAACTGCGGGCCTTATGATGACCAACCCATCTACCTGTGGCGTTTTTGAGCGCCAAATTGAAGAGATTTCCAAAACGGTACACGATGCAGGCGGTTTGTTGTATTACGATGGCGCAAATCTGAATGCCATTCTCGGAAAAGTAAAACCGGGAGATATGGGCTTTGACGTTCTGCATATGAACTTACACAAAACCTTTGCCACCCCTCACGGTGGTGGTGGCCCCGGCGCCGGGCCAATTGGTGTGGGTGAGCGTTTATTGCCCTACATGCCAAGTCCCGTGGTGGGTATGGAAGAAAGTGGCGGTGAAAAAAATTATCATTGGTTGGATAAGGACGATATTCCTCAGACCATTGGCCGTCTTTCTGCTTTTATGGGAAATGCTGGTGTTCTATTGCGCGCCTATTTTTACGCACGTACTTTAGGCCGTGATGGTATGCATCGTGTTGGAGAATACGCCACACTGAATGCCAACTATATGGCTATTCAGCTTGAGAAAGCGGGTTTTCAGCTTGCGTATCCAGAGCGACGCGCAACCCATGAGTTTATCGTGACGCTGAGTCGGCAGGCGAAAGAGCTCAATGTGACCGCCATGGACTTTGCGAAACGCCTGCTTGACTACGGTGTACATGCCCCCACCACCTACTTTCCACTGCTCATCCCTGAATGCCTGCTGATTGAGCCCACCGAAACAGAAACGAAGGCGGAACTGGATAACTTTATTAACGCGATGGCCGCCATTCAGCAGGAAGCGGAAACGGACGGCGATATGGTCAGGGCGGCACCCTACACCCAGCCTGTAAACCGGCTTGATGACGTGAAGGCGGCCAGGGAGCTGGATCTGGTGTGGGAAAATAACAAAACGTAAAGAGGCTGGCTGACGTAAGCAAAGAGTGGGCTAGGCTATCCGGCGAGTTCGAGAATATTGTCCTTAAGCGTCTCGAAGTCGTAGTGGCTTAGCCCCATATATTCCAGGATTTCTTCGCCGTAATTCTCCCACTCGATGTTTTTTGCCGATTTACCGCCCAGTTTTTTGTGGCTTTCGTTAATCTCTAGTGCCATTTTAGAATGGCTAATAATGTTTTTCTGTGGCTGAGAAGGAATCTGTATACCCTGGAGGCTCTCGTTTAACTGCTCCTGTGAAAGGGGTTGGGGCGTAAGGTGTATGACTTTTTACTCAGTACGTGAGAGAACTGAGCCACATGAAGTGGCTCGTCTAATTCGTAGTCGCGGGATAAAAGTAGGTGACCTATTAGGCAACTTTTTTGGTATTTTGTTTGTGTGAAAGATCGATTAACTGGTCTTCAAGTTCAAATCTCAGAGCAACTGCTTCACCAAGCTTTGAAAGGTCTCGCGTGAGGCTGGAGATGACTTGAACAAGGTGCTCTGGTTCAGCATCGTACTTGTCGTTAAATTCAAGTGCGATCTCTGTGGTAATTTCAATCTTGTGGTAGATGTGTTGAAGCTGGCTTTGGTCGAGGCTAAATGCTTGGGCTTCCAATTGAAGCTCTTGATAGATCTCAAAATGGCCTTTTGAAACGTAGTCTACGAGCTGTTCACAGAAGGCTTGCAGTTTGCGATAGCTGGGGGAGCTGGACTTGCTGTAGGCTTTTACGCCACTTAAATCACAGTAGCTGCTAATGAGTGCTTGTCGCTCCTCAAGCCAGCGTACAATGTGACTATCGACAGTTTCCCAAATTTCGTTAGCTGGTTTTTCCATATTTAGCATGATTAGTTTTCCTTCTGGTTTGTCTAACCCGTTTATATTAGAGGCGTCTGTGGCACTCATTTTCCTGAATTGATATGCAGGAACTTTGTCGCTGGCTCATATTTGTCAGCACTAGGCTTCAAGATAGACAAAAAAAGGTTTCACATCAAAGTAGATTATTATCTAAGAAAATGAAGGAACTAGATATTAGGTAATATGCTGCCTATAGGTACAGCATATTAATAAAGCAATAAAAAAGCCGCTCTAAGCGGCTTTTTTAGAATTTCGTCAAAAATACTTACTGGGTTGTTTCCTTTAAGTGGCAAACCTTTGTGTAAAAGAATTGGAATACGGCAAAGAGAATAAAGCTAACAAAAACAAGCAAAGTTGCCTCTGGTAGGGTCAGCCCAAGAAAACGCCAGCTAATTGACGCACACTCCCCCGAACCGTTAAAAACAATTTGAAACACATCTACCATGGGGAAGGCTTCGAGCAGGTAGTTCAGCCCAGGCCCACAGGCAGGGACTTCATCAGGAGGGAGGTGTTGCAACCAAGAATGCCTTGCGGCAATAGCGACGCCAGTGCCCGATGCAATGATCGCAAGCACGGAATAGATGCGCTGCCCAATGATTTTTGGGTTATGAGCAAAGGCAGTAAGAAAAATAAGGGCGGTTGCTATCATTGCTACCCGCTGAAATACGCAAAGTGGGCAGGGTTCTAAACCATCGACGTGTTCTAAGTACAGAGCAAATGCCATGGCACCTACTGCGGCAAAAAATGCCAAGCAGTTACAGGAGCGGCAACTAAGAGCTTTCATTTTTAATCCTCATCTAACATCAATAATGACATTAAGATAATTTTAACTCGGTGACAAGCTTTCTAAGGGACGAAGTGTAAGGAAGGATTCTGTAATTGTAACTATGCTTACAGTTCATTATCCCGCTAGGTTTAACCTAAAAACCTCAGTTGGATCACGAAAGTCTGTACAAGCCCTTGACGCATCTAGAAAATTTTAAAAAGTTCTCATCACCAATAAGGTGAACACGAATTTTTAAAATTCCCTATTCACGCCAATATCTTGCACATCTTTTTCGCGCCCAACTGAGGTTTCTAGGTTTAAGGTTTGTTTGGGGCGGGGTGCTAGCTGGAGGATAGATATGCGACAAATAGTTGTTCTTTTGGGGTGTTTTTTTGTTTTTGTCACTATTGCTATGGCGGAAGAAGAAAAAGTAAGCACCTCTTATCTGGAGGTTAAACCGTCCATTGTCACCAATTATGGTGGGGTGGGGAAATTGCGTTATTTCAAGTCGGATATATCCCTGCGTATTGTAAGCTCGGATAAAGAAAGAGTGGTGTGGCATTTACCCTATATTCGCAGTGAGTTGGTTTCCTTGTTTAGTCGGCAGGATGAGGCGGCACTCACAACCAGGGAGGGTAAAGAGGGGCTTCGGCAGCAGGCTTTAGAAGCGGTTCAGAAAGTGTTGCAGGAGGAAGAGGGGGCTCCTATGATTGAGGATTTGCTCTTTACCAACTTTATAATTCAGAAGTAATGCAAAGGCTGAGCGGAATACCCGGCCTGCCATGGCAGTTAAGAGCTCCATTCCTGCTACGTATTAAGATAGTTGTGTAAGTAAGTCTCGAAGGGTGGTTCATTCTGTTGTTCCAGCAGATCTTGCTGGTCGAGTGAAGTCTTTGCCAATTGCTCGAAATACGCCTGATCTCCGGGCTTAAGTTTTTTTGCTCGAAAGGCCTTGGCACTCTGGGCTGCCCTGTCGATGGCGAAATCAAAAAAATTGATGTTCTCCTCCTCTAGTATTCTCAAAATTCTTGAGGAGGGTGTTAACTCAAGGTTTTCCAGCTTTTGATGTTGGGCTTTCAGGGCAGAGCGGTACAACTCGCCATTATCATGGGCCTGGTCGAGCAGTTCAGCGATACCCTCCAGCTCTGGCCAGATTCCTTTCGCCCAGCTTGTGATAGAACTTTGTTTTCCGTTAAGTAGGAAGTTTGCCTGCGGATTTCGACCTTCCAGGACGACCTGTTGGTTGTTTGCCTTAATGTCTTTCAGTTCTTGTGCATCAAAAGGGGGGCTGGGATGCAGCAGGCAATACAGCGCAAAACTGTCTAAAAAGCGCATTTGCTCGGCGTCAATCCCAACGTCCAGGAAGGGGTTAAGGTCGATGCAACGCATTTCAATATATTCAACGCCTCGTTGCATCAGTGCCGTCGTGGGTCGCTCGCCACTTTTTGCGTTTCGTTTTGGCCTGATTTGCCCATAATATTCATTTTCAATCTGTAAAATATGGCTGCTGAGTTGTTGGGGTGTTTGCCCGATACCTGCATTTAACTTTTCATAAGGAGCGTAGGGCGTGCCCATGGCAGCGCGTAGCGTGGCGGCATAGTCCTGTACTGAGTCATAGGAAATATTAAGACCTGACTGCGTATCGTTCTGGTAACCGAGGTCACTCATGCGTAATGAGGTTGCGAATGGTTGGTATAAGGTGCCGGGAGACGTGTGCTGCTGAAGTGTATGGCTACGCCCGGAAAGGAAGGATGCGCATACTGCTGGTGAGGCACCAAAAAGATAAATAAGCAGTGGGCTGAAGCGCTGAAAGTTTCTGATTAAATGAAAGTACTGCTGAGACGTGAAATTTTCCAGCGGCTGGCGGTTTTTCAGTACGTCCTGGTAGTGAAGCCAAAACTCTTCTGGAAAAGAAAAATTATAGTGGATGCCTGATATGGTTTGCATTAAACGCCCATAACGGTGACCAAGGCCTTTGCGGTAAATGCTTTTCATCTTGCCAATGTTGGAGGAGCCATATTGCGCGATGGGAATTGTATGTTCTTCACCCATAATGCAGGGCATGCTGTTTACCCATAGTAATTCATCAGGGATGTTTTGATAGGTAAAGATATGCGTGTTTTTAAGATAGCCCAGGGTCTCCTCAATGCGTGTGAATGCTGGTGTAATCAGCTCCAGCAGTGCTTCGGAGTAGTCGGTGGTGATGGCAGGGTGGGTGAGTGCTGAGCCGAGTCCGCGAGGGTGGGGAGTTTGAGCGAGGTGTCCATCAGGGCTGACCCGCAGACTTTCTTTTTCAATGCCTCGACGAATGCCCTGGATAGACTGCAGGCCCCGCGTTTGGCTCAGCCCGTTGATATATTGATCAAATAAGTCGCTCAAATCATTTACTCGTTAACAATGCCAAAGGGTGGGCGCGAGAGAAGAACTCTCGCAGAAAAAATGGGTGCTAACAGAAATACCAGTGAGAAACCCCGATAGACTGCTCGCGCTATTTACTTTTTCTTTAATGTTTTTGCATTGGCAAAAAGGTCTGCCATGGTGCCGGTTTTTCCGGGTGGTAATGTGTGGCTCTTATTTGTATTAGTCTGGCTTTTACCAGCTTTGTTTGGCCGAGATTTATTTCCGGTTGGTCTGGTGTTTTGTGCGGGTTTGCCTGAAACCTTTTGTTCTGGCTGCTCCTCTAGGCGCATGGTGAGAGCGATTCTAGCGCGTGAGATATCCACCTCAAGTACTTTTACTTTAACGATATCCCCCGTTTTGACGACTTCTCTTGGGTCTTTTACAAACTTATTCGCCAGTGCAGATATGTGTACTAGGCCATCTTGATGTACGCCGACATCAACGAACGCGCCAAAGTTTGTGACATTGGTAATTACGCCCTCTAGAATCATGCCTTCTTTGAGGTCTTTGAGGGTTTCAACGCCCTCTTTAAACTCAGGTGCTTTGAACTCTGGCCTTGGGTCACGGCCGGGCTTTTCAAGCTCAGAGAGAATGTCCTGAACAGTGATCAGGCCAAATTTCTCTGTTGTAAATTCATCCGGGTTAAGGGCTTTAAGTGCCTCACCGTTGGCGATTAAGTTTTCAACGGGGCGCTCACAGTATTTGGCGATATTTTCTACGATGGAGTAACTTTCGGGGTGAACAGCGGAGCCATCCAGTGGGTTCTCACCATTTATAACGCGTAGAAAACCGGCAGATTGTTCAAAGGTTTTTTCACCAAAACGGGGGATTTGTTTCAGCTGCGCTCTATTTTTAAAGGGGCCATTTTTGGAACGGAATGTGACGATGTTATTGGCAATGGTTTGGCTTAGGCCGGCCACGCGTTTCATAAGCGGGGCTGAGGCAGTGTTCACATCAACGCCGACAGCATTTACACAGTCCTCAACCACTGCGTCGAGAGAGCGAGCGAGACGAGACTGGCTAACGTCATGCTGGTACTGTCCAACACCGATGGATTTCGCATCAATTTTCACCAGCTCGGCAAGTGGGTCTTGCAAGCGCCGGGCGATGGATACGGCACCTCTGATGCTAACGTCAAGATCAGGAAACTCTTTTGCCGCATATTCGGAAGCAGAGTAAATCGATGCGCCAGCTTCGCTGACAACGACCTTTTTCAGTTTGAGATCGGGGTGTTGTTTTATGAGATCTCCGGCCAGCTTGTCTGTTTCCCGCGAAGCAGTACCGTTACCAATGCTGATTAAGTCGACATGATGTTTTTTACACAGTTGGGCAAGCTTATCAATGGATTGCTGCCACTGGTTTTTCGGGGCGTGGGGGAAGATAGTGCTGTGTGCCAGCAGCTCGCCGGTTGTGTCGGTGACGGCTACCTTTACGCCTGTTCTTAGACCAGGGTCGAGGCCGAGTATGGCGCGCCCACCAGCAGGAGCGGCCATAAGGAGGTCTTCAAGGTTTTTGGCGAAAACCTTGATGGCCTCTTCGTCACTGCGTTCTCTGATCTGGGAGAGTAGCTCGCTTTCTATCTGGTTGTGTAGTTTGACTTTCCATGTCCAGAGTACCGCTTCATTTAGCCAGGCGTCAGCTGCTCTGCCCTGGTCAGAAATTTGTGCGTGCTGGGCGATTAGGCCGATGCAGGGGTCGCTACTATCCGTCAGGTTTTTGTGCTGGATGCTGATTTGTAGAAAACCGGCCTTTCTGCCTCTAAACATGGCAAGCGCACGGTGGGAGGGTACTTTATTCACCGCCTCAATATGGTCGAAGTAGTTGCTGAATTTCTTCCCTTCTTCTTCTTTTCCTTTAACGCCTTTAGCGATAACCTGGCCACATTCCTTTAGCTCATTTCTTAATTTTTCCAGCAGGTCTGCATCTTCACTAAAGTTTTCCATAAGGATCTGCTTGGCGCCAGCGAGTGCAGCAGTCGTGTCTTCTATCTTCATTTCCTTATTGAGATATTTCTCTGCTTCTTGTTCGGGGCTGAGGTCTGGATTTTGGTAAAGGGCCTCTGCCAAGGGAGTGAGCCCTGCTTCGCGGGCAATTTGTGCTTTGGTGCGGCGCTTCTGTTTATAGGGGAGGTAGAGGTCTTCTAGGCGGGTTTTTGTATCAGCGTTAAGAATTTCGTTCTTTAGTCTGTCATCAAGCTTGCCTTGCTCATCGATACTTTTGAGAATGCTCTGTCTTCTCTCTTCTAGCTCGCGAAGGTATACGAGGCGTTCTTCTAGGTGGCGTAAGTGGGTGTCTGTTAGGCCCTCTGTTGCTTCCTTGCGGTAACGAGCGATAAAGGGAACGGTGGCTCCTTCATCGAGGAGTTTGATGGCCGCATTGACCTGTTTTTCGGAAACTTGTAATTCTTGGGCAATTTGCTGAGGGATACTTGTCATCTGGAAAACACTTATTAAGTTAACGGGGGTTGCGGGTGCCTGAGGTGAGCGACTCGATTATAGCGTAAGCCTTTCCTGGGGTCAGTCAGTAATAGTGTCATCGAAGGGAGATATTCGGCGAACGGGTGTAGGTATCTTGGTTGCAGTGGGGTAGTTGCTGACAAAATGGGGTTGAAAAAAGGACGGGGTGTAAGCCGGAGTGTTATAGGCTAATAATAGCTGCAAGGGGGTTTTATGATTTTTTAACGAAACTTGGCGGCGCGAGAAGGGTTTTTTCTGAAGGCGTGTGATTGATTCGAGGAGGTGCTTGGGATGTTTTGTCTGGATATAAAAGGCGGGAAAGCTGCTCATTATGTATGAGCAGCTTTGGGGTCGCTGATGAGCTTGTTTTTAGTCGACTTGAGGGCCGGCTTTAACGATTTCTTCAGGTACGTCGTATTTCGCGAAGTTTTCCTGGAACTGTTTGGCCAGGTCGTTCGCTTTTTCTTCGTAGGCTTTCGGGTCTTTCCAGGTGTTCTGAGGAATCAGTAATTCCGTTTCTACACCGTGCACCGCAACCGGGACATCAAGGTTTATTTTGTCAATGTGCGTGGTTTTTACATTATCAAGGGTGCCGGTAAGAATACCGCGAATAATGGCTCGTGTGGTGGGGATGTCGAAGCGCTCACCTTCGCCGTAGGGCCCGCCAGTCCAGCCAGTATTTACTAGGAATACGCTGGAGTTGAACTCAGTGATACGTTTTATCAGTAACTCTGCGTAATCTTTGGCAGGGCGGGGGAAGAAGGGTGCGCCAAAGCAGGTGCTGAAGGTGGATTTGATTTCGGCAGATGAGCCGATTTCAGTGCTGCCAACTAGCGCAGTGTAACCACTCAGAAAGTGATAAGCCGCAGCTTCATTACTTAACTTGGATACGGGAGGAAGTACGCCGGTCAGGTCGCATGTCAGGAAGATAACGTGCTTGGGCTCACCTGCGCGGTTGGCCTCCTGGCGCATTTCTACGTGCTCAAGCGGGTAGGCAGCGCGGGTATTCTGGGTGAGGGATACATCGTTATAATCAGAGGTGCGAGCCTCTTCATCAACGATTACATTCTCAAGTACGGTGCCGAATTTGATGGCGTCCCAGATTACAGGCTCATTTTTTTTGCTTAGGTTAATGCACTTTGCATAGCAGCCGCCTTCGATATTGAACACGCTGCCTTTGTCCCAGCCATGCTCATCGTCACCAATCAAGTAGCGCTCAGGGTCTGCCGAAAGGGTGGTTTTTCCGGTTCCTGATAGTCCAAAAAACAATGCAACCCCGCCATCTTCGCCAACATTTGCTGCGCAGTGCATTGGCAAAACATTTTTTTCGGGAAGGAGGAAGTTCTGTACAGAGAACATGGCTTTCTTCATTTCGCCAGCATATCGCATGCCTGCGAGCAGTACTTTGCGCTGGGCAAAGTTGATGATGACGCAGCCTTCGCTGTTGGTGCCATCGCGCTCTGGCTCGCAGATGAATTCAGGTGCATGCAGAATTTGCCACGGCTCTTTACCTTTCGGGTTGAAATGCGTTGGGCGAATAAACATGGTTTGGGCGAACATGTTGTGCCAAGCAGTTTGGGTGCTGACCTTAACGGCCAGGTAGTGATCAGGGTCGGCACCGACGTGGAGGTCTGCCTTAAAAACAGTGTCTGCGGAGGTGAACTCTTCAACGCGCTCCCAAAGAGCATCAAATTTGTCAGTTGGGAAAGGACGGTTTACTGGGCCCCAGTGAATGTGCTCGGCAGTGCTTGGCTCGTCAACGATGAAGCGGTCTTTCGGTGAGCGACCAGTACGAGCGCCGGTATTTACAACCAATGCGCCAGTGTCGGACAGGCGTCCTTCTCCGCGCAAGATGGCTAGTTCCTGAAGCTGCGCTGGGCTGAGATCTTGGTAAACAGAAGGGGTTTCTGAGTGACGAGTCATTGCGATTTGATCCTTTAGCTTTGAGCTATCTATATTTTACGGTTGAGTGGTCAAGTCGTGTAACGCTTGCTCCGTGCAGGTGCTGAGCAAACCATTTTGGGGTGATTTTTGCGGCCATGTGAGTGTTAACCCGAATACTTCCTATGCAGTGTTGAGACTGCTAGCGCTAACCTGGATAGTGGTCTTCGTTGCCTGTTAAGGCGCGTGGCCGAGATTCAAGGCTGTTCTCTTTACACCACGACCGCTTGATCTGTTTAAATGGGCGCTTATTATGCCAAAAAAAATTGGAAATTGCTAAAGAAGACAAGGTTTGCTTAATCTTAGTGCATTGGCATCTGTAGGTGCTTTTACTCCTCCATATTCAGGGTGGCAGTATGTACCCTGCCTGAATGGGTTTTAGTGGAGGGTGGCAGTCTGGTTCTGAGGTGCTTCTTGTTGATCCAGGAGCTTCAGGTCGTCACGTGTAAACTCGTATCGGGTGGTGCAGAACTGGCAGTCCACTGCAATGCATTGTTTCTTTTCAAGAATATCCTCCAGCTCTTGGCGCTTCATGGCGGAAAGTGCAAAGCGGGTTTTTTCTTTTGAGCAACGGCACTGGAAGTTGACACTCTGAACTTCAAAGGCGCGAATGCTTTCTTCTACAAATAGCCTGCTGAGCAGGGTGTCTGCAGAGAGTTCGGTTAGCTCCTGGGAGCGGGTAGTGTTTGCCAGTGTGGTGATGTGTTCCCACTGGTTGCTGGCTTCTTCCGTTACGCCGTCAGGGCTCCCGGGTAGTTGTTGAAGCAAGAGCCCGCCGGCTTTTTGTTGATCCGCTGCAAGGTAAATTCGGGTTGGCAGCTGCTCGGACTGCTCGAAGTAACCTTCTAAGCATTCCGCAAGGGTATTACCACTAAGGGGGACGATACCTTGGTACTGCTTTCCCTTGGCGGGCTGAATCATGATGGCGAGTTGTCCGCCGGTAATTAAGGCGCTTAAAGGGGTGTTTTGATCGAAGTCTGTCAGGCGCTCTTCATCAAAGTGTGCGATGGCTCTGACGCCGTTTTTATCACTGCATTCTGCCACCAGGAGCTTTACGGGGCCTTCACTTTGGGCATGAATCGCGAGACGACCTTCATATTTAAGGATGGAGCTGAGCAGAACAGATGCGCAGACCAGTTCGCCCAGCAGACGCTGTATGACTTCAGGGTAGTCGCCATTTGACAGGACGGCCTGATAGCTGCTCTCTAGGTGAACAAACTCTCCTCTGATATCGAGGTCTTCAAAAATAAAACGCTGGCTGTAGTCTTTGTTGTTCATAAGATAAATGCAAATCTGATCTCATTTCGGGGGAAGGGATGCTACCAAAATTAGACTGTTTGATAAACGTGCAGGCTGTGAATACGCGGCTGTTTTTTGTAACGGACACAGATGCTGAGGAGGATTAATCCCCCCGATTATTTGCCTGGACGACACTGTTTTCGAGCTTGAAGGACTTAGTCCTGGTTGTTCTGGCGAAAGCCTTTTATCTGTCGGCGTTCTTTTTTGTTTGGTCTTTTGCTGGGCGAGTGATTAGGTAGGGATTGGCGCTGTTGCCGCTCGGACTCTCTTTTACTGATGCTTTCTGAGGTCTCTTCATAAAGTAATGCGGCCAGTGTGGCTGATACGCGTTTTTCTGAAAGCCCGGTGACAATAATTGTTTTTTCGTCATAGCCTTGGCGTATTTGCAGGGTATCGCCGACTCGTACGGCCCGACTGGCTTTGACGCGCTGTCCAGCGAGGTGGGCCTTGCCTCCGGTGACGGCATCATGGGCGATGGAGCGGGATTTGAAGAAACGGGCTGCCCATAGCCATTTGTCGATGCGAACAGAGCTTGTTTCTGGGTTGTTTTTTTCTGTCATTGGGATGCTGGCTTCTGGACAGGCAGGCTATCTCCAGTGTTTGGCGTGATATGGGTAAAACAGTGAATGGTTTTATAATTTTCGTTGGATTTTGGCGCTTGCTGGCTATCCGGTTGGCCTATTGTAAGGAGGTGTTGAAAGCCAAATTCGCGGGCGTTATCCAGTACCGCGATGCTGTCATCGATAAGCAGCGTGCGGGAAATATCCAGGTGTTCTTTTTTTAGGAAAGCTGGCCAGAATTGCTGGTCTTCTTTGGGTTTGTTGAAGTGATGACTGCTATGTATGACGTCCAGATATTCATGCAGCTGGGTGTGTTCGAGCTTGAGCTGCAGGCTATCTGGGTGTGCATTAGTGAGTAAAATGCGCTTTTTATTGTTGGCCTCTAAGTGCTTCAGAAAGTGTTCGGTATGGGGCCGGAACGCGATCAAGTGGCGAATGTCTCGTTTTAGCTCCAGAATATCTAATGCCAGCTCCTTGCCCCAAAAATCAAGGCAGTACCAATTCAGTTTGCCACTTTGGCTCTGGTAGCGTTGCCGCAGCGCTTCTTTGCTGTCATCCAGTGAAATGTTTTGTGTCGAGGCATATTTTTCAGGCAGGTACTGAAGCCAGAAATAGTTGTCAAAGTGCAAATCCAGCAGGGTGCCATCCATATCCAGTAATACGGTATCAATGTCTTGCCAGTTAAGCATTTTGTTTCCTCTATTAATAAACCACAGGGCTTTTCTAGCAGGCTGTTGAAATTCTACTGACTTGGCCATCTACTGCGTCGCTTAAGGCGCCTACTCTCGGTAAAATCGCACTCAAAGTACTCATTTACACGTGTAAACTCCGCTTTTTCGCTTGATTTTGCCTTATATCTGACTCAATTCAGCGAATTTCAACAGCCTGCTAGCAGAAAAGCTTGTTTCCCTGTTCTCAATACCTTGGTACTTTAGAAGGATACCCCAAGACTGCCATAAAAGTTATCCCCGTCTTTTTCTTCTGTTTTTGCGTAACCCAAGCGCAGATTAACGGGGTAGTAATAAAATAATCTTGCTTCAGCGATTAGTTCGACGCCCCTGCTGCTGTAGAACTCCCTCTCATTGATACCCGCTGTCCAGGCTGCGCCAGATTCTATAAACAGCTTGCCATGTACTTTTTGTATTCCCACCGGAGGAGACATAAGTGTGCGTTCGATATTGGTAATGGGGAAGCGCCACTCGGCACTGCCTAGGAATAAGCGATTCCCGCTGAGTTTTTCGAGAGACTGATCGTATCCCCTTAAGGGGTAATCTTGGCGATTGAATATGTTGCCGATATTATTGAAAGGATCGCTGAAATCATCGCCAAGAAAATAGCGAACACTGGGTGAGGAGCTTCGGGCATGGACGCCACGCAACGCAAGAGTGTGAGCGTCGCTAAGGGGGATATATTCGCGCCAGTCAAATGTCAGGCTATCGCCACGGATATTATTGTCAAATAGACGGATATTTTCCGCCGCCACATAAACTTGTCGCCCTTCAGTATCGCTAATACCTCGTAAATAGCGGTGGCTACTGTTGTATAAAACAGCAACGCCAAGTAGCTGGCTTCGTGATGAATCCGGCTTAATAAAAAAAGGTGAGAATTGATCCCATGAATTATAAATAAACTCGCCACCGAGCAGAATATTCCATTGTGCTTCCAGTGTTGAACTTGGGACGAGGTAGTAAGCTTCGATCTGGTCTGTGTTGAGAATGAAGTCGAGCCTTTCCTGTGAGAAAAAATAACGCTTATCATGTTCATAGTTGATAAATAGGCGGTCATTGTATTGATAGTTTATATTGCTGTAGAGCTGTTCATATTGCGCCTCGTAGGCGAGGGAGATTTCGTACTTATGGTTTTGCAGTGCATCGGCACCCATAAGTATCGCTCCAATAAAACTTTGATCACTGGAAACAAAAAAATTCGGTATCCAGCTGGGTGCGATTAAAGATGGCCATGGGGAGTAGCCCTGTGCTGTGTTTGCTGGTGAATATGGCGTAACTTTTTCTGTTGCCTTTTTATTTTCTGTTATCCGTAAATCAGGTTTAACGGTGTAGGCATTAGCGATGATTTCTTTTTGTTGGTATATGTTGAGGCCTGTGGGGCCATATTGCATATAGCTTAGGTGTGACGTTTCGTTTTTTTCAGTCAATAGGGGGTGGAATTTGCCTTTATTTCCCTGGCTAAGTTTTAAAACCTTTCCGCTTGTCGAATTTATTTTATAGATATTACTCACGCCATCGTAATCGGCGGAATAGATGATGTGCCCATTTTTCTGGTACCGTGGCGCAGACTTTTCCGCCCAGTCATTTGTCAGGCTGCGCATAGAGCCTTTGTTAGTATCTAGCTCATAAAGGTTCCATCCAGTATTAGTTTTATGTAAAGAGGTGATTATTTTGCTGCCATCTTGATTCCAGTCTAAAGCACTGAGGCGCTCGTTTTTATTGCTTTTCCAGAGGGTCTTTATGAAGGAGCCATCTTTTTTAAGTAGGTCGATTTGGCTGTATAAAGGGTTTACCTTTATGGCTGCAATTTTATTTCCCGATGGGTGCCAGCTGGCGTAGTGGTATTGTGCGCAGTGCGTAATTTGTTGTGGAGTAGTGTCGTTCTTGGTGAGAATAAAGAGGTCATAATATACGTTATATTCTTCGCAGACTTCCGCTTGGCTGATGATGAAACCACCGCGCTTGTGGAAGTCGAAGGATGCACCTGATTGCAGTTCTGTTATTTTCTCTTTGTCTCCCTGTTGGTTTATTTTCCATAGTGCTGTGTGACGTTCACCATTGTTTTGAATAAATAATAGCGCCCTGTCATTGTCGCTTTGTAATGGGCCTTGTAGGTATCCTTTTTCGGTAAGCGCCTGTTGTTTGTCTCCAGCTAAGGCGGGGATGGCGATATTGGTTTTTAAATAGTGTTCATAGTCTTTCCACAAGCTGTAAAGAGATTTGTCAAAAACAGTGCTGCTGGTGGTATTCAGTGCGAAGGGGATGATGTTGTTGCTGTATTCAGCAATAAAGGCTTTGGTTTTTTCTTCACCATATTCCTGTTCAAGAAATTCAAAAAAATAGCTGCCATACAGGTAGGCGCTGCTGTAGGGCCAGTTGCTTTCATGAATGTTGATTTGGCGCAGTGATTTTAAACCCTGGCCGAGTTCTTCGTTGATCATCATATTGAAGGCGCTGCTTTGGCCGCGGCCGGTTTGATTTTCATTATCGGTTTCAATATAGGTGGCGAGGCCTTCAATAATCCAGCGAGGTTGAAACAGGTTGGGATAAAATGCTGGAACACGGCCAAGGGTTTGGCGCAGGAAAAGAGGAACTCCCACTTTTTTATCTAGGTGGAGGATGTGTGCGTACTCATGGGTGATTAGCAGTGTCCACCAATCAGCAAAGTCTGACAGGTTGCCTCCTGCTTCGGGAATGACCATGTTTAGTTCGATGCGATTATAAGGGATGGCGAAAGCGGAACCGTTTGCTCGGCTTTCACTCGTATTAAGGACGATGTGGGTTTTTTCTTTTGGCTGCCAATTAAACCAGGGGGAGAGTTCTTTGTGGGCGCTCTCGGCTCTTTCGGCAATAAGCTCAGCAAGCGCCTCGTTTTCTTCAGGGAAGTGAATAATAAAATGCGGCGTTGCTAAGCTAAACCAGTCTAGTCGTGGATCAATTGCATGGCTATTTGTTGGGTGCAGCAGACAAGGCAGTAACGCTAAAAAAATAAAAAGACGGAGCTGGAGTGAGCGGGGGGAATAGCTTAAGTGTTGTGGTGTGGGGGGCTGAACATGTGCTTGCATTGAACATCCTTGTTGCACACAGGGGAGGCGCAAGCCTAGCTATGTTAGAGCTTATATGAAGGCTTGCGTGCTTTTACTAACCTGCTGATCTAGGCGGTAATTAATTTGGCAATTGTTATTTTCTATAACGTTAAGCTCTTTTTAATCAAATAATATTACCGATCGAATGCTTTTGCCTTGGTGCATTAAGTCAAAGGCTGAATTAATGTCACTGAGTGGAAGTGTGTGGGTGACCATTTCATCTACTTTGATGTCACCGTGAAGATACTGTTCGACATATGAGGGTAGTTGGCTGCGACCTTTTACTCCGCCAAAAGCAGAGCCGCGCCAGCTTCTTCCGGTTACAAGCTGAAAAGGCCGGGTGGAAATTTCTTCACCGCTAGCGGCTACGCCGATGATGATGGATTCTCCCCAGCCCTTATGGCAGCACTCCAAGGCGGAGCGCATGACATTGACGTTACCGATACATTCAAAAGAGTAATCAACGCCACCATCGGTGAGGTCAACAATAACCTCTTGAATGGGGTCTGTGTATTCGAGAGGGTTAATACATTCTGTGGCGCCCAGTAGTTTTGCCATCTCAAACTTTGCAGGGTTGGTGTCGATGGCAATAATGCGTTCCGCCTTCGCCAATACAGCGCCTTGTATAACGCTTAAACCGATGCCCCCCATGCCAAATACGGCAACGCTGGAGCCGGCTTCTACTTTTGCTGTATTGAGAACCGCGCCAATGCCGGTGGTAATGCCGCAGCCCAGTAAGCAGACCTTTTCAAGCGGTGCCGCTGGGTTGATTTTTGCTACGGAGATTTCTGGCAGCACGGTATAGTTGGAAAATGTTGAGGTGCCCATATAGTGGTGAATAGTTTTGCCGTTGCGAGTAAAGCGACTGGTGCCGTCTGGCATAAGCCCTTTTCCCTGGGTTGTGCGAATTGCCTGGCAGAGATTTGTTTTTCCAGAAAGGCAAAATTTACACTGACCGCATTCGGGTGTGTAAAGCGGAATAACATGATCGCCTACTTGCACAGTGGTGACGCCAGCGCCGACCTCAACCACTATGCCTCCGCCTTCATGGCCAAGAATGGATGGGAAAATGCCTTCAGGGTCTGCGCCTGAGAGGGTGTAGGCATCGGTGTGGCATACCCCGGTAGCGACAAGTTTTACCATGACCTCGCCAGCTTTTGGTGATTGCAGACTGACCTCGTCGATCTCTAGGGGTTTTCCTGGGGCAATAGCGATGGCGGCAATGGATTTCATAGGCTGCTCTTAAGTTCCTGTTTATGTGGGGCGCTGGGGGTGGTTTCGTTTGAGTAGAGAGACCAAAACGCCGCACGCGCTAACTCAAAACGTTCTTCTAGTTTTGCCAGTTCGTTTTGATTTTCTGGAGTTTGAGCTGGATTTAGAATATTTAACCATTCCAGTTCAATTTCGATGGCTGTTTTGCTGGGACTTCCCGCTGATTTATCCGCGTTGGAGCTGCTGCCTTTTGTTGATTTCATCCCTTCAGAAAGCCGGCTTACCTGGTAGGCCATTCGTTCAGCCTTGGCTTCTTCTGGTGATTTCAGGCCAGCAAGAATTTCCATGCGAATGCATAGTAAGGATTTATCTTTGGTCGTTTTTTCCTGCTCGGTTTGGGAGGGAGCGGTCTTGTTAATGATGCTCTGGTAGCGTTTGGAAAAAGGCGTTAACCAGGAAGAGGGGATGCCAATTATGAGCGCCTGCCATTTTTGCTCCAGTTGGTCGGTGTCGATCTGTTCCGCTTGTAGCCAAAGGGTGTTAAGCCATTCTGCGAGCGTACGAAGCTGTTGCAGCTGCGTCTGTTTGTGGAGCAGTTTTGCCTGTTCCAGTAGGGTGGAAAAGTCCTCTGCGGCTTTGTTGTAACGTTTGCGTAGGTTTTCTTCCTGGTTTTTAGGTAGATCAGTTAGCGCTTTGAGTTTCTTGTTGATTTGAGAGGCAAGGTCCGGTGTTTCAAGCACTTGTGCACTTGATAAGTTGGCCACGTTTTCCAGTTGTTCGCATAGCTTTTTGGCTTGGTCTAGCTGTTGGTTACGGTCTTGCTGAGCCTGGCGACGTGATTGGTCTCGCCGTTCAAACAAGGCATCACAATGTTGGCGGAATTTTTTCCATAGTTGGTCATCTTTTTTTCGTGGTGTGATACCAATGGTTTTCCAGCTGGTTTGGAGTTGCTTGGCTTGTTCGATGGCTTCCGTTTCGTCACTGAGTTCGAGCAGTTTTTCTGCCGCCGCTATTAACGATTCTTTTTTTCCAACATTATTAGTTTGTTCGTTTCGGATAAGTTGGTTTAGTTTGTCTAGCAGGTTGTTGAACTGCTTTTGCACTGCGTTGCCTTTGGCTCGGTCAACGGGCGAGAATTCTTTCCACTGTTGTTTGGCGCTACGGTAGATTTCCTGGGCGGCTGGCCAGTTCGCATTTTGCCAGTCATTATTTTCGATGAAATGATCTAGCTGTTGGCATATGCTTTCCCGTTCTAGAAGATTTTTTTTACGCTCGTCTGTTTGTTGCGCGAAGTAGGCTTTGCATGGCTCGTAGGCAATATCTGACGCACTTTTAAAACGCAGCCATAGTGCTTGGTCACTGGATGCCCCAGATTGTTTCCACTGCTCCTGAAGAAGTTTGATCTGGTTTGCCTTATCTTCTGGATCGCAGGATTTATTTATAAGGGCTTCCATTTTTTCGCAGAGCTCTTCTTTTTTATGGGAGCTGGAAAAACCTTGCCAATCATTCAGATCCTTGAGCTGTCCCGCTAGCAGTTTGAAACGCTGCAGGGTGCGTTGATTCAAGGCGCCGTCTTTTTCTGCCTGGCGGATGTTTTTATGCAGATGATTTGCAGTTTTAAGTGAACCGGCTTCAATGGCGTTACTTAATTCCTCTAGTTTCGCCTGAATGGTTTTAAGTTTTTGTTGGTCTTCTTTCTTATTTGATTCTAATGTTTTCTTTTCGTCACCGAGCACCTCTGCTGCACGACCAAGTAACTCGGGTTTATAAAGGGCTTGTGGCCAGGAGATATCCTTAAGCAGGGTTTTTAGTTCATTAAACTGCACTGAACCTTGTTCTCCAGATATAAGTTGTTTTAATTGTTCTTCATGACTTTGGTATTGCTGATAAGCCTGAATGGCGAGTTCAAAGTGGGAGGTGGCGCTATTGTATCGTTGGGCCACGCTAGAGGACGCTTTGGTGAGCTCCTCTGCTGCTTGCCAGCGGATTTGTTGCGTTTTGATTAGGGCACTGATAGCGGGGATGTTAATTTGTTCGCTTTGAATGTTTTGATTAAAGTCTTCTATTTCCCTTTCGAGAGTCTCGCAGGTATTAATAAGCTCTTCGGCGGCGGCGAGGCTTTCTTGCCGCTGTTGCTCCTCTGCCCTCTTTTCCTCCACAAGCGCCTGACACAAAAGGCTTGCCTGCTGAAATCGTTGCTCTAGTTCGCTGGGGCGATACTGCTCTTCTATTTCGCTCCATTGCTTTTTCAGTAAAGCAAGTTTTTGTGGGTATTGGGGGAAGTAGGATTTTGGGGCTAGGCTCTCTATGGCGCTCAGCAGGTTTTCTCGGAGCTGAATGTTCTCTTTTTGCTTTGCCCGCTTTTCATTTTCTAATGCCAGTCGATCTTTTACCAGTCGGTAGGTGGCCTTGTCACGACCTCTGAGTTGTTTGCTGAGGGTGAGTAGTTTGTCGTGGCTAGAAACCCTTTCTGTTGCAGCCAAACGGATGGTAGGAGAGCTGCTCTGGCAGGCAATGTTTATTAGATCGTCTTCAGAGAGGATTTTCTTTAATGCAGCAAGTTGGATTGTTTGATCTACAGCTTGGTTTGATAGATGTACCAGCAGTTCTTGTTGCTGGCAGCGATCTACAAAACTCAGCTTTTCTGTTTCACTGGGTGATTCGCTTCTCTTGGTGCATAGGATGTCAGCGACTCGTTTTATAAAGTCCTGCTGTCGGTTTTCGTTTGTCTCCTGGTTAAGAAGCTCGCCAAGTGTTTGCAGGTTATGCATTCGGCTGATTGCCAGCTGGGCGACTTCCTTGTTCGGGTCGCGGGCAAGCTGCCTTAATATATCCGCATAATCGTTATGCTTATTATCCAGTTTGAGAAGGCCTTGTTTTCTCTTCTCTGGATCGGAGTGTTGCCATTTGGGTTTTAGAAAGCGTTTGATAATCATATGAGCGATGCTTTAAGTGCGTATGTGGATGCTATTGTCTGGGTGTCAGTTTGTTGTTACTGATCTTTACAGGCTATTTTGTAGCGTAGATTAAGTTGGCATAGTCTAATCGGGGTGCCTTCACCTGTCATATATTATATTGAGTTTGCTGAATACGAGTTATTTATCTGTTTAGTTGTGATAGTGCAGGTTTGTTTAATCACTAGTTATGGAGAAATGGGCGTTAGTTGATTGCCATGTGTGAAAATGTGACATTTGTGGTGTGGTGAAATAGTTCGCATAAGCAGTTTTTGTTAAACATGAAGAGATTTGATTGACAATAGGGT
The DNA here is from genome assembly GCA_002366835.1 of Gammaproteobacteria bacterium UBA3067. Classification (GTDB taxonomy): domain Bacteria; phylum Pseudomonadota; class Gammaproteobacteria; order Pseudomonadales; family UBA3067; genus UBA3067. The sequence goes on along the minus strand of DFBZ01000060.1, from coordinate 126,631 downwards.
GATAGGCAATAAGAATAACGCAAGTTGCTTTAATTTTGTCCAGCGCATAAAAATAATAAAGTACTTAATTTGTCGCGTTGGGTGGGGTCTGCGTAATTAGAAGGTAGGCGAGCAGAGCAGCGCTTATTGGATAAGGATGTACCTTACATAAAAAAAATAAATGTCTTTTCGCCTAGATATAAAATGTAGGTAAGAGACAAGAATCGGTACAATAAAAATGAATCAACAACTAATTCCTGCATCGATATTGTCAGGTGTTTTTGATCTCGCGGTGAGTAAGCAGCTAAATATGGAAGAGCTGCTGGCTAGTGCAGATATAGATCCGGCATTTGTCGGATCTCAGGACGAATTTCTGACCTCGCAGCAGTTTGAAAATTTACTGACGGCCTTAATTAAGGCGTCAAGTGATCCCGCTTTTGGCCTTCATTTTGGTGAAAATACGCGCTATAACAGCCGTTCCACTGTGATGGAGCTGGTTTATTCTGCGCGCACACTAAGAGAGGCTCTGAGAGAGCTGGTGAAGTTTAAAGACCTGCTTGCCCCCAGTGCGCAATTCCAGCTTGTCGTAGGTGATAAGCAAGCAAGCCTTTCTTACCAGTCGGGGCTTGCCTCCTTGCGTGAAAATCAGGTTGCGTTTAATGAGCTGGTTATATCTCGCCTATTCAGTATTTTCCGATGGTTGACGGGCGGGGATTTTCCTTTGGAAGAGGTGCGCTTCTCTCACCCCCAGCCTATTTATATAAATGAATATAACCGTGTTTTTCAGGTTCCCGTCTATTTTAATTGTGCCAATAATGAGCTGATATTCAGGAAAGATGTGCTTGATCTGCCGTTGTCTGGCTCCCTTCCTGAATACCATGAGCGTGTAGGGCTGATGGCTGAGGAGCAGTTAAATAGACTAGCTGCCGGTTATAAGATTACGCGTCAGGTGGTGGACTACCTTAATACGAACATAGGGTGCGGTGCGGTGGGTGTTGAATATGTCGCAAGCCATCTCAATATGACGTCGCGCACCCTGCAACGGAAGTTAAAACAGGAAGGCGCTTCTTTCGCCGAATTACGGGATGAGCTTCGCCATGAGCTGGCGAAGACCCAGCTGCAGAACTCCAGTGTTAGCATGGGGGTGTTGGCCTCCAGGCTTGGATTTTCAGATGCTTCGACCTTCTATCATGCGTTTAAGCGTTGGGAAGGGGTTTCTCCTGGCGGATATCGTAAACACTTTATTAATGGGCGAGAGTTGGAGCTTCAGTCATAATTTGGGCTCTAAAGATCGGCTCAATAAAGGTGGGTACGGTCCTGTTTCTACAGGAAGTAGCCGCTATTGAAACTCCGTGGTTGGACTTATGGTTTGGCTGCTTTGCTGTGGCGACAAAGTTATAAATAATTGAATTTGCTTGATAATATATTTCCCTCTCTTTTTTTGGCGCGTTATATTTGCGTTTTGTCGTCTCATGTCGCATCTATTGTCACTAGAGATTTACTTACCCTACTTGTCTTTAGAATAAATATCCCGTAGCCTGCGCCCTCAGCTTTCAAACAAACGTTTGAAAGTAATTATTAGAGATTCTGGTCCCCTGGTTTCTATCTTAGGAATAGATATATTCCAGAACCTAAATTCCTCGCTGCTAGCTCCAGCTTTTAGTATTGGTTAGGGGGTGGGGTTACCAGTAAACAATAATCATGAAAACAGAGTAGGAAGATCATGACATATAAACCGAGCGATTTTAGAGGAAAGGTGGCGATTGTCGGCGCAATCGATGCCGTATCCCCCACCGGTGTGCTAGGGATTAGCGAACGCGACCTTGAAGTGCAAATGGTAAAAGGGGCATTGGATAACGCAGGCTTAAAAGTATCTGATGTAGACGGCCTGTTTGGTACAGGTATGATGATGCCAACCATGGAGCTTGCAGAGCACATGGGCATTACTCCACGTTATACAGACAGTACTATGACTGGCGGTTCGAGCTTTGAAGTACATGTTCAGCATGCTGCTCTAGCTATCGCTGCAGGTATGTGTGAAGTAGCGGTGGTATATTTTGCTTCGACTCCACGTGCTCGCGGAAAAGGCTTAGGTGATATGTCTGCCATGATGGGTATGATGGATCCCAAGAACCCAATGCCGATGGTTGAGTGGGAAGTTCCTTACGGAAACCTTATGCCTTCTGGTGCATATTCTTTGGCAGCAAGCCGCCATATGGCTTTGTACGGCACTACTTCTGAGCAACTGGCTCAGATTGCCGTTTCAACTCGTGACTGGGCATCAAAAAATCCTAACGCGCGGCACCAAGACCCTATTACAGTCCAGGACGTACTGGATTCGCCTATGGTAGCAACACCTTTGCGTCGTCTTGACTGCTGCTTGGTTACTGACGGTGCTGGTGCAGTGGTTCTGACTTCCGCTGAACGCGCAAAAGACCTCAAGCAAAAGCCTGTTTATGTATTGGGTGCGGGTACAGCACATGATCATTCAATGATGATCTCTGAAATGCCTGATATCTGTACAACTCCTGGAGTAATTTCCGGTCGTGAGGCATTCAGCATGGCGGGTGTTACACCCAATGATGTGGATGTTGTTGAAACTTATGACTCCTTTACCATTACAGTTGCCTTGGCTCTTGAAGATCTTGGCTTCTGCGAAAAAGGTGAAGCGGGTGCATTTGTCGCTGATGGTCGCTTAGGGCCTGGCGGTGCACTGCCAACAAACACCAATGGCGGTGGTCTTTCTTATACCCACCCTGGTATGTACGGTATGTTCTTGCTGGTTGAAGCCGCTCGTCAGGTATCTGGCCAGGCAGCTGACCGTCAAGTTGATGATGTTAATATCGCTGTCGCTCACGGTTGTGGTGGCGTTCTTTCCTGTACTTCTACACTGATTCTTGGAACGGAGGATGCACTATGAGTCGCATGTTAATGGGAACATCCCAAGTAGCTGAGCCATTCTGGAAAGGCACTGAAGAAAAAATATTACGTGTACAGTTCTGCAAAGACTGCGGTAAAGCGCACCACTACCCACGTAACTTCTGCCCACATTGCCATGGTGAAAACCTAGAGTGGAAAGATGCCTCAGGTGAGGGCACTATCTACGCAATAACGGTTTGTCATAAGCCTGGTTTACCCACTATGGCTGCATCCGTCCCTTATGCTGTAGCACTTGTTGATCTTGCTGAAGGCCCTCGCATGATGACCAATATTGTTGGTTTGGAGGATGTGCATACAGCAAAGGTTGGCGATAAAGTAAAAGTAGCCTGGGAAGATGCCGGTAGCGGCAAAAACCTGCCTGTTTTTGAAATTGCATAATAATAAATACAAGCTGTTTGGGTAGATATTCTGCCCAAACGACTCATTAGGAGAGGGAAGCATGTCTGACGAATTACGATATGATGGCAAAGTTGCAGTAGTAACTGGAGCCGGCGGAGGCTTGGGTCGTTCTCACGCCTTGTTTCTTGCATCACGTGGTGCAAAAGTTGTAGTGAATGACTTGGGTGGCTCTGTTGACGGATCAGGAGACGGATCTGTTAGCCCTGCTGAGCAAGTTGTTGCTGAAATTAAAGAGGCGGGTGGCGAAGCGGTTGTTGACGGAAATAACGTTGCCAATAGGGATTCTGCCGCTGCAATTATTAAAACTGCCGTTGATAACTTCGGCGGTGTAGATATTGTGATTAATAACGCCGGTATCCTGCGTGATAAATCATTTCGCAATATGACGCCAGAATTGTTTGATCCCGTTATGGCTGTGCATTTAATGGGAACGGTCTGGGTTACTCAGGCAGCCTGGGAAATCATGCGTGAGCAGAACTATGGCCGTATTATTAATACGTCTTCTGCTGCTGGTATCTTCGGTAACTTTGGTCAAGCTAACTATGGTGCCGCAAAAATGGGTATTGTTGGTTTTACCAATGTTGTTGCTCTTGAAGGCGCAAAATACAACATTAAGGCAAACATATTGGCACCTGGCGCTAAAACGCGCATGACCAAAGATCTTCTGGGCCCCATGGCAGATCAGTTTGATATGGACCCTGCTTTGGTTACGCCGATTGTTGCATATCTTGCGCATGAAGACTGCCCCGTATCATCAGAAATCTATTCTGCTGCGGCAGGCCGAGTGGGGCGTGTATTTATCGGCGCTACTCCGGGTATTTTTGATAAAGAATTAACGGCTGAAAAAGTTCGTGATAACTTTGCGCAAATCAGAAACGAAGAGGGTTATATCGTTCCTGGGAACGCCACTGAAGAAATGGGCTTGATGATACAGGCGATGAATAAGTAGTTGTTATCCTACTGCGGTTTCTAGGATTATTTATTCAGCAATAAAAAGCCACTCTGCTATGCGTAGTTTTACGCTTGGTTGAGTGGCTTTTTTGTGGATGACTGTAAATTTTAAGCTGACGTCAGCATCTTCATTTTGCCTGCTTCAGGGTGAAGCTTTGGCTAATCGAAACTCTTGGACAGTGAGCCGAGCAGCTCGCACCGTATCTTGATCATGTCCACAATCTTGCCCTGCTGCTCGCTTGAGCAAGGGCCATAGGAATCAACCTCCTCAAGTCTTGAGCCTAAGAGGTTAATCTCTTCAGAGACGCGCTTAATCATCTCATTGGTTTTATAAGTCTTATTGCCAACGCGTATGGCGGAAGATGTATTTCTCATAATAACAGTCCCTTGTATCGTCGGTTTTTTTCTTGTTAATAGGGCGCTTTTCGGGGGGCTCTATAAAGTCGCAAGGTTCTAATTCTACCGGCGTAACATAAATTCTTATTAAAAACGTAGTGTTAAGTATATGTTCATTTGTGAGGAGGTATAAATAACGAAAAAGCTCCTTTTAGATGATTTTGATTTGAAAGGTTGATTTTTATGCATTCTTGAAATAGAGGAGGGGGCAATGCTGTATAAGCTTATCTTTACTGCGTCTCTGCTGGGAGTTTCGGTATTGAGTGTAGGTGGGTTCTATTTGGGGGGGAAGCCGGCTTATGCCAAGGCGCTGCCAGATAACCGGGAAAAATCAAGTCATGCTGAATTAAATGTTTCTCAAGAGATAGCTCCTGCTTTGTCTGGGCGCAAACAGCGCTTTATTCAATCTTTGTTGCCCCTCATTAAACGGGAAAATAATGCTGTTCTCGCGGAACGGGCCACGCTTTTGTTAATGACAAGGAAAGCCTCCCTGGCGGAGTATGATCGTGTTTTTCTGGCAAGGTTGGCCGAGGAATACCGTGTGGGAGCTAATGGCTTAGATGAGCGGCAGCTGGTTGAGGCACTGTTACTTCATGTGGATGTTTTGCCCGCTGATTTGATTTTGGCGCAGGCTGCAATGGAAAGCTCTTGGGGGACATCCAGGTTTGCTAGCGAAATCAATAATTACTTTGGGCAGTGGTGCTTTAAGAGGGGTTGTGGCCTAGTGCCTAAGAACCGAGCAGAAGGTAAAAACCATGAAGTGCGCCGCTTTGCCAGCCCGGCTGAATCGGTGCGGGCTTATATGAAAAACATCAACAGTCATCCTGCCTATGCTCGCTTACGTGAGCTGCGTCATCAGTATACGTTGAAAAACCAAGTGGTTTCCGGCGAAGAGCTCGCCGATGGCCTAAGCAGCTATTCGGAAATGGGTAAAAGCTATGTGCTCGCTATACGCAGTATTATTAAAAGTAATGGTTTAAACCGGCTTGCTTTGGCTATTTGATCATCAAGGGCATCTCTAAAAATTAGATCTTTTATTCGAGAGCAAGGAAGCACCGCACGGAAACCCTCAGTGTACAAGGGCTACATGAGGAGTTGAGTATGGAACTGACGCCGCTATCGGGTAAAAAGGCAATTTTTAGAGGTGCCCTAAAGTTACTCAGAGGTGCTCAGGCTTAGTAAGGCATTGGCGTGTTGTGACGCCATTCGGTAAACAGCGCTTTGCAATCTTCCTGGCGAATGTTCTTAATGAGTTTTACAGGGCTATTCCCTAGTTGTAGCAATTGCTGGGCAGGCACATTCAACTCATTAAACCCGGCCTTTTCTGCATCAGAGATGCTGGCACCGTAGTAGACGGTATCGACCCGTGCCCAATGGAGCGCGGCCATACACATGGGGCAGGGCTCGCAGGTGGCGGCGACATGCGCATTCTCAAGAAAAATACTATTCTCTTCTTTGCAAGCCAAGCGCAAGGCATGTATTTCCGCGTGGGCGGTGATATCCGTATGCGCTAATACATGATTATGGGTGGCGGTGATGACCCTTTCACCAATGGCGATAGCGCAGCCAAAGGGGCTTTGACCTCTGGTGATTCCCTGTTTTGCCGCATCGATAGCGAGTTGCATTAAGGTGTCTGCTGATATCATGGATAATTCGCCTTCTTCCAAACCTGAACAGTGAGACGGCAAGCTTAAGTGGTGCCGTTTATTTCACAAGCTTAAACTCAGTTTTTGTTTTGCACGAATTTTTCCTGTCTGCTGATGTGCAGTTATCTGAAAGACCAGTCTCGGTTATTTTCTTTTTCGTGTTGTAGGTGAGCGTCTTATTTTACTTCCGGTTTTTCCTTGAACAGAGCCTTTCCTGCGGTTTGTATTTTTTGAACCGGGTTGTTCCTTTTTAAGCGGCCGACTATTTTTGTGTTGTGTGCTTTTACTTTCTTCTGGAACTAAGTGGTTTTTGCCCGAGCCGATAAGATCAGCCCGGCCCATTTTTTTAAGAGCTTCGCGAATCTCTGGCCAGTTTTTAGCATCGTGATAACGTAAAAATGCTTTATGTAAACGGCGTTGTCGGCCTTTACGCGGGGTGAGAACGGCTTCGCTTTTATAGCCCAGTTTCTTTAAAGGATTTTTTTCCGAGTGATACATGGTAGTAGCGAGGGCCATGGGGGAGGGGTAAAAATTTTGCACTTGATCAAGGCGAAACCCTTCTCGTTTTAACCATAAGCCAAGGTTTAGCATGTCTGTATCGCGAGTACCTGGGTGGGCGGCAATAAAGTAGGGGATCAGAAATTGCTGTTTGCCTGCTTCTTTGGAGAAGTGATCAAACATTTTTTTGAATTCATAATAAGTACTGACCCCTGGTTTCATCATTTTGTTAAGGGGTTCTGCTTCGGTATGCTCTGGCGCAATTTTAAGATAGCCGCCCACATGGTGACTGACTAACTCATTGACGTATTCAGGGTCCCGTACGGCAAGGTCGTAACGTAAGCCTGAGGCAATCAGAATGCGTTTGATACCAGGTATTGCCCGCGCCTTACGATAAAGCTGGGTGGTGGGGCTGTGGTCGGTAATCAGGTTCTCGCAGATTTTAGGAAAAACGCAAGAAGGGCGGCGGCAAACTTCTTGTATTGCATCACTTTTGCAGTTAAGGCGGTACATGTTGGCTGTGGGGCCACCAAGGTCAGAAATATTTCCGCTAAAGCCGGGGGTTTTATCGCGAACGGCTTCGATCTCACGCAGTATGCTTTCTTCGGAGCGGCTTTGGATAATACGCCCTTCGTGTTCTGTAATAGAGCAAAAAGTACAACCGCCAAAGCAGCCACGCATAATGTTGATGGAAAACCGAATCATCTCGTAGGCAGGGATTTTTGCATCACCGTATTTGGGGTGCGGCACTCGCTGGTAAGGGAGTTCAAAGGTATTGTCCAGCTCCTCTGTGCTGAGAGGGATGGGCGGCGGGTTGATCCAAATCTCACGCTGACCATGTCGTTGCACTAAAGCCAGCGCATTGTGGGGGTTTGTTTCTTGATGCATCACACGGGAGGCATGAGCATAGAGAACCTTGTCATTTCTCACCTTTTCATAGGAAGGAAGGCGAATGTAGCTCTTTTTACCTGCCTTTGCTGCCTTGTGTGAGGAAATAATTCGCAGAGGCTGAGGCGCTTCCTCTGTTGGCGTATTATTTCTTGGGTTTTGTTCGCAGCTAGCGGGATCTTGTTGCTGGTCATGGGGTACATCGTAGGGGTTTGATATAGGTGGAACGACACCAGGGAGGTCAACGCTGCTTGAGTTCACTTCCAGCCAGTCTGCGGGTAGCTCCTTGGGAATAAAAGCGCTGCCACGCAAGTCATGAATGTCACTAATATTGTCGCCACGGGCCAAGCGGTGGCTGAGCTCTATCATGGCCCTTTCCGCATTACCGTAAAGCAATATATCGGCCTTGGAGTCCAGCAGGGCAGAGGGGCGAACTTTGTCTGACCAGTAATCGTAGTGGGCGATTCTGCGTAAGCTGGCCTCGATGCCGCCAATCACAACTGTTACACCTTTGTAGGCTTCTTTGCAGCGTTGGGAGTATACGTTTACTGCCCGATCGGGTCGTTTGCCGGCTTCACTGTTCGGTGTGTAGGCATCATCACTGCGAATACGCTTATCAGCCGTATAGTGGTTGATCATGGAGTCCATGTTGCCAGCGGTGACACCAAAGTAGAGGTTTGGGCGGCCAAGAATTTGGAAGGGTTCTTTGCTTTGCCAGTCGGGTTGGGTGATGATGCCGACCCGAAAGCCTTGAGCTTCAAGTGTGCGACCAATCACGGCCATGCCAAAGCTGGGGTGGTCGACGTAGGCATCCCCTGTCACCATAATAATATCGCAACTGTCCCAGCCTAGCTCTTCCATTTCCTTTTTTGAGGTAGGGAGAAATGGCGCAGTGCCGTAGCACTCTGCCCAATATTTTGGGTAATCATTTAAAAGACGAGGTGTGGTGGTGCTCATAGTTGTGAACTTCTGAGGGCGATTTAGAGGGGGGACTGCCTCAGCAGATGAGTCTCTGTGAGGCATGTGTATCCATGATTGATACAAATAGCTTAGCTGCTAATCGGCGTTTATAAAACCCACCAGAAGCGTGGTTTAATCAACTAAAGGGGTGGCGCAGAATGATAGTTTCTGTTCGCTCGGGGCCTGTAGAGATGATATCGATAGGGGTTTCGAGCAACTCTTCAATGCGCGCAATATAGCTGCGTGCGGCCTCTGGCAGCGCGTCCAGTGACTTGATTCCAAAGGTTGATTCCGTCCACCCCGGTAATTCTTCATAGACTGGTGTTAGCTTTTCGAAGTCAGAAGAAGTATCGCAGCTTTCGCCTTTTTCATTTTTATAACTGGTGCAGATGCGAATGGTTTCAATGCCATCTAGTACATCCAGCTTGGTTAGACAAAGGCCTGAAACAGAGTTTACCTGGCAGGCGCGTCTGAGTGAGGCGGCATCAAACCATCCGCAGCGACGTGCCCGGCCGGTAGTGGCGCCAAATTCGTGGCCACGTTTCGCCAGTTGTTTCCCTGTGCTGTCAAACAGCTCGGTGGGAAAAGGGCCGGCACCGACGCGTGTGGTGTAGGCTTTGGTAATGCCTAGAACGTAATCCAGATAAAGCGGGCCAAAACCGCTGCCCGTAGCTGTCCCGCCTGCAGTGGTATTTGAGGAGGTAACAAAGGGGTAGGTGCCGTGGTCTATATCCAGTAACGAACCCTGCGCGCCTTCGAAAAGAATATGATCCCCGTTTTTTCGATAAGTGTGGAGGGCTTCTGTGACATCGATCATTAGAGGTTTTAAGGTTTCACCCATTGCCAGTGTGCTCGCCAGCACTTCTTCAAAATCCACCGCGTCGGTTTTGTAGTATTGGCTTAGTGCGAAGTTATGGTATTCCATGACCTCTTTGAGTTTGTCAGCGAAGTCGCTTTCAAAAATGTCACCTAAGCGCAGGCCGCGCCGCGCTACTTTGTCTTCATAAGCGGGGCCAATTCCACGGCCTGTGGTGCCTATTGCTGCCTTGCCTCTGGCGCTTTCGCGAGCTTGGTCAAGAGAAATATGATAGGGCAGGATTAAGGGGCAGGCGTGACTAATGCGCAGACGTTCACGAACGGGTACGCCTTTGTCTTCCAGCTCTCTCATTTCTTTGAGCAGTGCTTCCGGGCAAAGAACGACCCCATTACCGATCAGACACGTGACGTTTTCTCTGAGCACACCAGAGGGAATTAGGTGCAGAACGGTTTTTTCATCACCGATTACCAGTGTATGCCCGGCATTGTGCCCGCCTTGAAAGCGCGCAACACAGGCAGCACGGTCAGTGAGTAAATCTACAATTTTACCTTTTCCCTCGTCACCCCATTGGGTGCCAAGCACGACTACATTCTTACCCATTGCTTTTCTCTATAAATTAGAAACTTTGCACAAACAAAAACTGGGTGTGCGCTTAAAGTTCTTCCAGAACCCATTGACCGTTCCTGTTTACCAGCTGACGGTTGCAGCCACACTCGTTAGCACCTTCCTTTTGCCCTAGCAGGCTTTTGATAACCACTTCACCATCACTACGAAGACTATTTATTTTATCTCGCAGCGTTGGGTCGGTGTCGGAGGGTGCAAAAATTTTGCTTACGGGGTTTGCCCGGTATTGTGTCAGGTTTACCAATGTTTTGATGTCTGTGCTGAAGCCGGTGGCTGGGCGCGAGCGACCGAACTTTTCGCCGACGTCATCGTAGCGCCCGCCCTTGGCAATGGCCTGGCCGTGGCTGGGTGTATAAGCTGCGAAAACCACGCCAGTATGATAACGGTAGCCCCGTAGTTCGCTCAGATCATAGTAGATGTTGATTTCTGGGAAAGCCGCTTTGGTTTGCTGTGCGATGACTTCCAGCTCGTTCACCGCGGTGATTGCTTCAGGGTAGACGCTCAACAGTTGGCGGGCTTCTTCTAGGCACTCCGCGCTTCCAGAGAGTTTTGGCAGGCGTTGCAAGATGTTGCCTAATTCCTGGTTGTGGACATGAGCTCCCAGAAAATCATCCAGCTCAACGGTCGCTTTGCGCTGATAAATATCGAATAAGCGTGATATTTGTTCTTCGGGTAGTTCGCTTTTTTCCAGCAGACTTTGGCAGATACCCACATGGCCGAGGTCCAGGGTGATAGAAGTGCAGCCTGCTGCTCGCAGCGTGCGAAGCATGAGCTCGATCACTTCCGTATCGCTATCGGTGTTGGCGTGACCAAAAAGTTCAACACCCACCTGGATTAATGATCGAGAGCCGGAAAGGTTGGGCTTCGCATGGAGAACAGAGCCCGCATAACAAAGCCGAGTGGGCCCTTCGTTCTTTAACCCGTGGGCATCAATACGAGCGACCTGCGGGGTGATGTCGGCTCGCAAGCCCATTTGGCGACCACTTAACTGGTCTGTTACTTTCAGCGTTTGTAGTTTGAAGTCATTTCCCATGCCGGTGTTGAGCGACTCAAGATACTCCAGAAGTGGTGGCAGGACTAAGTCATAACCCCATGATTGATAGAGGTCGAGAAGCTCTCTTCTAAGTGCTTCGATGGCAGTTGCCTGTTTGGGGTACAGTTCTTCAATGCCATCTGGGAGTAACCACTGATCCGCTGTCGCCATGCATATAACTCGAAATTTGTGTTGTTGGGGTGAGAAGGGTGTTCGTTGTGCGCTAGTTTTAAAGTGAGGCTGTTATCTCGTTAATGACAGGATAATCAAGCCCATGACCATACTGAACAAGCCCATGCCGCGAATGGTGTTATCGCCCAATTTAAGTACCATTAGAGCCATTCCACGAAGTCTATTAGGAATCAGGAAAGGCATGATGCCCTCAAAAATAAACATTAAGCCTATGGCAGTTCCAAAAAGGCGCCAGTCCATAAATTCCATATTGTTTCCACTTTAATCGCACGCTGTCGCGAGGTGCCCTAGCTTTTTCACATTATGAAAGCCTGAGTCAAGCGCGACGGCGCATTCTAGCACGATGCTTTATAGAAGGGGTATAGCTTCGCTTGATCTGCCTTCGTTACGCGGAGGCAAGGAGTGGTTTCATGTGTCAATTTTATATCGCATGTTGAAGGGTAATGAGTCACTAAAATGACGCCGCTTTTTAGAAACAAGAAAACTTTATAGAAACTCTGGAAAAGTCCATTTTATCATCTAGTCTAAGGCTGCTGGCGTTCGCTCTAATGTGGGCAGCGTTAATGCTTTTGGCTATCTAAAATTCATTTTTAAGGAAAGAAGTGAGGGGATTTATAATGCGCCTAGCTCAATGTGTACCAACCCGCAGTCTGGTTCACGTAATTACTTATCTAGTGCTGCTTTCTTTTTTCGCAGGGTGTAGCGATTCGCACCGCAATGATCCTGCTGCAGAAGAAAACGGTACGAATAATACTGGCGGTAATACCAACGCCGATACCGCGACACTCGCACTAACAGGGGGTGGCATTAAAGGGCCGCTGGCCAACGCCGTGGTGACTGTCTACAACATTGAACCATCAGGGCCTGGAATGAAAGGCAGTGTTGCAGGAAGCGGCTCTACCAATGCACAGGCGCAGATACAGAATCTATCTTTAGCTTTTCCTTTGGCCCCTCCTTATATTCTAGAAGTTACCTCCGATACTGATACAACCGACATTACTACAGGTCTGGCGCCTGTTATCACTACTATGCGAACGGTGGTAACCCAGGCATTGCTGGATTCCGGTGAACAGATTTATGCAACACCGCTGACAACCATGGCGGTGGATATTGCCATTGCAGACCCAGCTTCGCTTGATGGCGCTTCTTTTGAAGCCGCCTTGCTTACCGCTGCTTCTCAGGTCAAATCCACCATGGGTTTTGGTTTGGATGAAACGGTTGATATTTTTGATACGCCTCCTTTGATTGACAGTACGACTGACACAACAGAAGAGCAGGCTTCCGTGGCCGCATACCGAACTGCTATAGAAGCATTAACGGCTATAGCTTATGAGATGCAAAAGTTATCTGTTACTGGTGATACAGGTGAAATTTTAACTGAGCTGGCCAATGATTTGGCCGATGGTGAAATTGATGGAACCGTCGGTGGAGTTGCGAGTACGGTCTACGAAGCACCTGCACTAGACGTGTTAAGCCAGGATCCAGCAACTTTGACCATTCCTAACACGACTATTCTGGTTGCTGATATTGAGCAAGAGTTGCGAGACGAAACTACCGTTACTGGAGAAACAACAGACACTACCGCGCTTGACACGATTAATGTGGAGTCAGAGCCAGCAGAAACAAACTCTGATCTTGACGGCGACTCAGTGCTAAATGCTGATGACGCGTTTCCAGAAGATCCAGCCGAACAGCTTGATACGGATGGAGACTTTATTGGTAACAATGCCGACACTGATGACGATAATGACGGTTGGGCGGATAATGATGATGACTACCCCCTTGATAACAGTGCCTTTTTAGATCCAGCCCTGGATCGTGATTCCGATACTATAAATAACGGAGTTGATAACTGTCCATTGGCTGCCAATACGGATCAAATAGATACGGATGCGAATGGCGAAGGCGATGCCTGCTCAAACGATGCCGACGGCGATGGCGTTATCAATGACGGTACAGATAACTGTCCATTGAACGCTAACCCTGACCAGCTGAACACCGATGGTTTAGGCGACGGTGGTGATGTCTGTGATGGCGATGATGATGAGGACAGTGTGCTCGATGTAGATGATTTGTTTCCCTTGGATAGTGCCGAAGACAGCGATTTGGATGGTGATAATATAGGCGATAACAGTGACACCGACAAAGATGGAGACGGTGTTTCTGATACCCAGGAAGGTTTGGATGGAACTGATCCTTTACTGTGGGATACAGACTCGGATGGTTTTTCTGATGGTGTAGATCAATTCCCCACCGACCCTTTAGAGGCCCTAGATACAGATAGCGACACCGTGGGCAACAATTCAGATGCCTTCCCAACAGACCCGGCTGAAACTACGGATACTGACAGCGATGGCGTGGGTGATAATGCTGATGCCTTCCCAGCAGATCCAACTGAAACTGCGGATACCGACAGCGATGGCGTGGGTGATAATGCTGATGCTTTCCCAGCCGATCCAGCTGAAACTGCGGACACCGACAGCGATGGTATGGGTGATAATGCCGATGCCTTCCCGGTAGATCCGACTGAAACTGCGGATACCGACAGCGATGGCGTGGGTGATAATGCTGATGCCTTCCCAGCAGATCCAGCTGAAACTGCAGATACCGACAGCGATGGTGTAGGTGATAACGCCGATGCTTTCCCGGTAAATCCGACTGAAACAACTGATACCGACAGTGATGGTGTAGGTGATAACGCCGATGCCTTCCCAGCAGACCCGGCTGAAACTACGGATACTGACAGCGATGGCGTGGGTGATAATGCTGATGCCTTCCCAGCAGATCCAGCTGAAACAGTTGATACCGACAGCGATACCGTGGGCGACAATGGTGATAACTGCTCGGTTGATGCAAACACCGATCAGGCTAACAACGACGGCGACGCCGAAGGTGATGCCTGTGATACCGATGATGACAATGATGGCGTGCTGGATGCTGCCCCTGATAACTGTCAATTTACAGCTAATGCAGATCAAGCTGATTTGAACTCAAATAGCATAGGCGATGCATGTGAATTGGACACTGACTTAGACACAGTGATTGATGATCTGGATAACTGCCCAGAGATTGCCAATACTAACCAGGTTAACAACGACGGTGATACCGAAGGCGATGCCTGTGATGCCGATGACGACAACGATAGCGTGTTGGATGTTGATGAGCTAGGTCTAGGCACCGACCCGTTTAATGAAGATACCGACAGCGATACCGTCGGTGATGCTACTGATAACTGTCCTTTAGTTTCTAACTCAGATCAGCTAGATACCAACGGTGTTGATGACGGCGATGGCATAGGCGATGCCTGTGAAGCAGCAATCCCTGACATGAGCGGTATTTACCTGCAAGACTACAGTGCTGATTCGGGCACCGAGTGGGATGTCGACAGTAGTAGTTGCCTGAGTGTTGTTGGTGAAAGCGGTTCCGAGTTCTGGCAGTTTGAACAGGTTGGTACTGCTCTGACCGTTAGTAACATGAATGATGACTGGCTATACACAGGAACCATACAGCCTGATGGCACTTTTACCTTTTCGGGCGTGGATGCTACGGCTAATGTTTCAGACAGCTTTACCGGAACATTCAGCGAGGGCGCTGGCAAATTTACCGGAACTTGGACCGGCAATACGAATACTGGCGGCTCAGCGTGTACGGCAATATTTAACGTCAGTGCGACCCTGCCAGTAGACGTCAGAGAGCAGCCCATTGGTGCCAGTGGCATTGTTTGGCTGGAAGCTGATAGAGACTGGGGTTTTAAATACGGAGTTATTTCCGATGCTCTGGAAACCCAGTTCTCCTGGGATGAGATCGATACGGTATGGGTCGACTCAACAGCGAATGCGGTGGGCGAAGAAGGTTATCTGAGCAGCAGTGGAGATGTAGATATTGCCGACGACATATTACAAATTGATGGTTATGCCGCAGCACCTGAAACGGCTGTTCTGAAATTAACAAAATCTGGAGTAATTGTTGATCACCTAATAAGGCATGTAGACCTTGAGGAATACAACATTGAAGACAGGATCATGCTGGATATTCTCGACGGTAATTTTGCAGATGGCCTTCCTGGAAACCCCTCCTTTGCCACAGGTGCGCGAGCTTACCTAGCAAGCGAAAGTAATACTGCTGAGGCC
Organism: Gammaproteobacteria bacterium UBA3067; assembly: GCA_002366835.1. Taxonomy (GTDB): domain Bacteria; phylum Pseudomonadota; class Gammaproteobacteria; order Pseudomonadales; family UBA3067; genus UBA3067. The sequence goes on along the minus strand of DFBZ01000060.1, from coordinate 111,178 downwards.
TATATTTTTTGGTGTGACAATAACTGGAGTCGTTGGGATGACTGGTTTGATGAAACGGGACTTTCCTGCGAAGGTATTGTGCCCGTAGACCAGTTAGAAAAGCCTGTTGGCAGTGGTAACTGGGAGCCTGTGCCGGCAACCACATTGAGTGACATTATAAGCAGCTCTGCCAGTTTCGACCCAGCTAACGGTAATGGAGTGGGTATATGGGTCGGTCGTGGCAATGATGGTAGTAATGAATATGACGTTAATGCTTACCTTGTTTCAAGCGATGGTACGGTGGCTGGGGCCAACCCCACGGTGCGCTTCTACAAAAACTCCTATGTCGACACAGGTATTACCGTTAGCTACGAAGTGATACACAAAGGTGGCGTAGAGGTCGTTGAGTTCGTTACGCCGCAGGCAGTGGTTGACCTAAGTAATGTTGATATTGAGGATGGCGATCTTAAGCATTTCTTCTTTGTGGATACCATTACTGAGCTCGGTGGATACGGAAATATTGTTCGCAGCGGAGCCGTCTTTGCAGCGGGATCGGTTGAGCAGGATCTGATGTTCAATACTGTTGCGCTGGATCAGTTTAAAACAGCCTTTAGCTACACGGCACCAGCACCTTTGCCTGCCGAATTTCTTGCAGCCAGTGGTAACGGCGTTGATTTTGCTGCCAATAGCACAATAACCAGTGGTAGCAGCTTTGGTGTGGCGGGTTTTGGAATTGGACGAGAGTTTGTTACGGATATCCATTTCGTTATTGATAACTACGTGTTTGATGGCAGCGGTGATGGTGGTCGATGGGTGCGTGAGCAAGAGTTGCTTTCTAACGGGGCTGATGATGGTTCGATAGATGAAGCGATGACATGGTTGGTGGATGGGGATGGAAACCTGCAAATTACTATTGCCAGTAGCGGTGATAAGCACCAAATTGCCTTGGCTGAGTTTAATGATACTTATCATCCGGAGGTGGTGGTGATTCAAAACGGTGCGATGGATCTCTCTTATTTAACTTTACGTCTCGTTCCCTTCGATGCGTTCATAGCAGAATCGGCGAATGGTGTTGATATCACAGCAGAGGCAGACATTGTGGGGGAATTTGCAATCGTATGGGGTCAAACGGAACGTATGCTCTTTGCTCAAGGCTCGCCTAACACCTATGAGTGGTTGTCAAACGGCTCTGTTGAGGAAGCAGGTGCGTGGACAATTGACTTAACGACAGATTACATCAGTGTTGATCTGGGTGGAACAAGTCCTAAGATGTACTCTTTGGAGAGTATTACGGCAGACAGCGGAGACTTTGATTCAGATGAGGATAGGGAAGAAGAGGTCTATATGTTTAACATCTGGTGGGAGAAAGATGTGACTTCCGGCTTGGGGGCCTATTATCTGGATCCTTTTTTCAAGCTGCCCTGATAACCCCGCTCACTGGTGGGAGGTAGATGCAACAACTGGTTTAGACTCCTTCTTTAGGGAGATGTAGTTCCTGGTGCCTTTACCTTGAAGCCATCTAAAGCTTAAAACTAAAATAAAAACGGCCGCAAATGCGGCCGTTTTTATTTCTAATGAAACCCTCTATCTAAGCAGGGTTCCATCAGCGTATCTTACTAAAACCAGTAATTAGAACTGGTTCATTGTGTTGTCTTTACCAGATGCTTTCAGAGCCGCATCACCAGAGAAGTACTCTTTGTGATCGTCACCCATGTCAGATCCAGCCATGTTCTGGTGCTTAACGCAAGCGATGCCTTGACGGATCTCTTTACGCTGAACGCCAGCAACATAACCCAGCATTCCTTGCTCACCAAAGTACTCTTTTGCGAGGTTGTCAGTAGACAAGGCTGCAGTGTGGTAAGTAGGTAGAGTGATCAAGTGGTGGAAGATTCCAGCTTCGCGAGCAGCATCTGCTTGGAAAGTGCGGATCTTTTCGTCAGCTTCGGTAGACAGGTCAGTGTCGTCGTACTTAGCGTTCATCAAGTCTGCGCGATCGTATGCAGATACATCCTTGCCGGATTCTTGCATTGCGTCAAATACTTGCTGACGGAAGTTAAGCGTCCAGTTAAAAGAAGGAGAGTTGTTATAGACAAGCTTGGCGTTAGGAACTACTTCGCGGATAGCGTTAACCATGCCGCCGATTTGTGCCACATGCGGCTTCTCGGTTTCAATCCAAAGAAGATCAGCACCGTTCTGCAAGGAAGTGATGCAATCTAGAATACAGCGAGCTTCACCTGTGCCTTTCTTGAACTGGAATAAGTTAGAAGGCAAACGCTTAGGGCGAACCAGCTTACCGTCTTGCTTGATAACAACGTCGCCGTTGCTCATATTGTCGGCAGTCACTTCTTCGCAATCAAGGAAAGCGTTGTATTGGTCGCCAAGGTCGCCTGGCTCATTCGTTACAGCGATTTGCTTAGTAAGGCCGGCACCCAGTGAATCAGTACGTGAGACGATAACACCGTCATCAATACCTAGCTCAAGGAAGGCGTAACGAACAGCGCGGATTTTAGCGAGGAAGTCTTCATGAGGAACGGTTACCTTACCGTCCTGGTGACCACACTGCTTCTCATCAGATACTTGGTTTTCGATCTGGATACAGCATGCACCGGCTTCAATCATTTGCTTAGCCATTAGGTAAGTCGCTTCAGCATTACCAAAACCAGCATCAATATCAGCAATAATAGGTACTACATGTGTTACGTAGCCGTCGATAGAAGCTTGAACTTCAGCTTCTTTCGCTGCGTCGCCAGCTTCTCTCGCTGCGTCTAGGGCGCGGAATAAGCCGCCTAGTTCACGCGCATCTGCTTGACGAAGAAAGGTATATAGCTCTTCGATAAGACCAGCAACAGATGTTTTTTCGTGCATTGATTGGTCAGGAAGTGGGCCAAAGTCAGAGCGCAGCGCAGCAACCATCCAACCAGAAAGGTAAAGGTACTTACGGTCTGTGTTTTCAAAGTGCTTTTTGATGGAGATCATTTTCTGTTGACCGATAAAACCGTGCCAGCAGCCCAGGGACTGGGTGTACTGGGAAGGGTCAGCGTCGTAAGCTGCCATATCTGCACGCATGATGCCGGCAGTGTATTTGGCGATATCCAGGCCTGTTTTAAACTGGTTTTGTAATCGCATGCGAGCTGCTGATTCTGGATTGATTGCATTCCAGGCGCTGCCATTGGTTTCGCGCAAAGCGGCTACTGCTTCGATATCTTTTTGGTACTGTGACATGATCGGTCCTCAAAAAGTGAAATTTGATTCGTAAACAAGCGCCATATTCTTCAGTGGTGCTCGCTTTCCTCAATAAGGAGGGCTAACTCCTGATTAAGACGGGCGCTATAATAAAACTATTCCCATAATTTATACAGCTAATGAATGCTATATCTGGTATTCATTTCGTGAATGGCGCAACCGTTCGCTGACATCTTGTAACTTAACAGCGGCGATTCTGTCCTATGTTCTTTAGTAGCCGCTTCTATACTTTAGTGGAAGGTGTGCCGCCGAAATGGCGTTGTCACGGTTGAATCCTATATAAATTTACGTATTGCGCATAAGCAGAAATCCATGGTTTGGAACCCAAACTTGAAAAAAAGTGCCCCTGTCACGCCGCGCACTTCGCGGCAGCAGCTTTTGGCGCTCGAAAAATACTGCACGAGTGCCGCCGCGTTTTTTAAGTTGGAACCACTTGACGCCTATCAGGTAATAAGAAAGCAACTACCACAATACATTCCTATTGCCTCAAAGCTGGCTATAGCGATCACCGGCTTGGTGACGCTGGGTATTCTTGTGGTGGGAATTACAGTGGGAACTAATCAGATTCGCTTGTTGGAGGCAGAGCTGAATAAATTTGCACTGACTTTATTGCAACAAATGTCTGACTCGGCAAAAGAGCCTTTGCTGGCGGGTGATAAATTAAGCTTGGATATGATTACCCATGGCGTGACGAAGCATGAAGGAATCGAAGGGTCTGCAATTTATGATGACGACGGTCTGATTCTGGCTGTTTCGGGGAAACAGGCTTCCACTTCTGTGGAAGAGGTCGTGCTGGGCTTAAAGCACAGCGGTGGTGCTGAGTTCTTTATCCTGCCGCAAAAGCAAGATGCGTTCGCGAAACAAGCGACCATTGCATACCTTTATCCCATTTATTCCAAAGATTTGATCGCGGGTTATGTCTTGCTGGTATTTGATAAATCCAATCTTACCAAGGCGCGGCGCGACACTATTTTTACCATAACGTTGGTGACCGTTTTAATGGCGTTGAGTGGAATGCTGGTGTCTGTGTATTTAAGTTATTGGCTGACAAAACCAATTAATCAGATCTTAAATGCGAGTAAGGCCATCTCAGAAGGGCGTTACGATGTGAATCTTTCGGAGCGTAGAAATGATGAGCTTGGTATTTTAATGAGCTCAATGAATCAGATGGGGCAAGGTCTTTTACAGAAACAGCAGGTTGAAGAGGTGTTTTCCCGTTATGTATCGCCGCAAGTTGCACGCAAGGCCATTGGTGATCTCACCAGCTTGGAAGAAGTAAAGCTGGGTGGAAAACATATTGATGCCAGTGTGTTGTTTGCGGATATCGTTGGCTTCACTTCTTTGTCAGAAAGTATGCCAGCCGATGAGGTGAGCGAGCTACTGAACTATTATTTTTCATTGATTGAAAAAACTTCTGATTTTTGCCACGGTTATATCGATAAATACATGGGGGACTGCGCAATGATTGTGTTTGGTGTTCCCTATGAGGTGGATGATCATCGTTTTAATTCACTAAGTTGTGCCTGGATGATTCTGCAAGTGGTTGAGCAAATCAACGCGGTTCGAAAAGCGAAAGGTTTACCAGTAGTGGAGTTCCGCATTGGTGCGAACAGCGGGACAATGTTGGCGGGCAATATTGGCTCTAAAAACCGCATGGAATATACAGTGGTGGGCGATGCCGTCAACCTGGCATCGCGTTTATCTCATGCCGGAGGCTCAGGAGAAATTATTTTAACGAGTGAGGTGCTTGCTCACCGTTCAGTACGCGACAAAATAGCGACAAGTGCCCGTGGTGAAATTCAACTCAGAGGGAAATCGAAACCCAGTCGTATTTTTTCTCTTGAAAATATAAGCGATCCCTTTCGGCACGAAATGCTCGAGAGAATAAAGGAGCTTCTCGCCGATAATGAATAGGAAAAAACGCATAAAGCATGGATGAAACTTCAGAGCCTAAACTAGTCGTATTAGTGCCATTAAAAGACACCATCGTACATCAACTTTTGTTTATGGCTCCCTATGCCTTATTAGGCGTTCTGTTGGTCATTCTGTCTGGCTGCCTTTCCACCAGTGGCGTGGGAACAGATCTAGAGGGCCGCATTGATCGCTGGGTGGGAGAGCAGGAGTATGGTAAGGCGTTGGTGGCGATCGACTCAGTGGATAAAGAAAATCCACGTTATAAGCACATCCAAAAAAAGCGTATAAGCATATCTGGCCTGGCAAAAGAATATGAAAATGAAGTTATAGAGGTAGGCAAGAAAGACGTGCGTCGCAATAACTGGCGTGCGGTATTGGACCGTTATGATATTGCCCTAAAGAAACTACCAAAGAGCCAGCGTTTAACTGCCGAATATAATAATATCGTTACAAAGCAAAAAATCAAGATCCATAAGGCGGAGCAAAAAGTGCTGTTTGCGAAAGGCGAAATGTTGGAGAAAGAGATTTCCTATAATCGTGAGCTATCTCAGGTTGATCCTCGTAACGTAAGCATTACAGAAAATTTAAAAGATAAAACAATCGAAGCCCAAAAAGTCTCTGCTGAGTTATTGGTGTTTGCTGAAATAGACCTTGAAAAAAAGGAACTAAATAGAGCTAAAAAAATGGCCAATTTAGCCTATCGACTTCATCCTAGTGAACAGGCAGGTGCGCTGAAATCAAGAGTATTAGTAAGCATTAAGCTCCGGAATAAGAAGAAAAACGCCGCGTTGGAATATGCACAGAAGAAAAAGATAAGGAAGGCAAAGCAGCGAGGGCAAGCTTTGCTGTCGGAATATAATGATTTTTTGTCACAGGATAATTATAGCGACGCGAAAAAAACCCTGTCTTTGCTGAAAAAGAATACGTGGAAACCCCAGGATTTAGACGAAAAAGAAGCGAGTTTTCAGGAGAAACTTGCCAATCACGTCGATATTCAGCTTGAGCTGGGTTATTCCTACTATAAACGGGAGCACTATCAAAAAGCGCTGGATATCTGGCAGGCTGCGCTCAAGCTACAACCGAATCATAAGCAAGCACGAGAGTATGTTGATAGGGTGAAAAAAGTGATTAAAAAGTTAGAGATATTGAAAAGTAAAAGCTCTGGCTGAACAATAGTGAATAAGTTAGAAATTATGCTTTTAGCTTAGCCAAAGATGGAGCGTGTGATAGATGTCGTCAAGGCGGTAAGGTTTCGCAATATAACCGTCCATTTTATTTGTTTTGCAAAATGTTTCTTTGTCAGAGACCTGTGTCGCAGTGATAGCGATAATAGGGATGTTGCTTTTTGGTGCAGGCAATTCGCGAATCATTTTTGCTGCAGTATAACCATCCATAACAGGCATGTTGCAGTCCATCAGAATCAGGTCGTAGTTGTTTCTTTTTATCTCGGCAATGGCTTCCTCGCCGTTTTCTACGGTGTGGGGGTTTACCCCAAATTTCTTTAACATGCCTTTGGCAATAATTTGGTTGGTTAGGTTGTCTTCGACTACCAGAATATTGTTCCCGCTAAACCTTCCTTTGTAAGCAAGCTCGTCTTCAGCCTGTTCTGCCTTGTTCTGGGCTGCATCCTGGTTGGGGGGGTGGGCTTGAAGTTTATTCAGCGTGCGCTCAATAACTTGGGCAAGCGCCTCGCCCGATTTGTTTGCCCGCTCAAGGTAACGCCTCGAACGAGCAGGTAGGCGCTTTTCGCTGAGAGCAAGCGAGATGAGACCAAGCATTCCGAATAAAGGTGTTTTGAGGGTATGACTTAGATATTTTAAGGCATCTTCAATTTGACTGTCTTTAAAGGTGGAGACGGGTCGGATGACGCAAATATATTGATAGCATGGGCCTTTTGCTGCGGATGAATTTTCGGTACTTTTTTCTACAGTGAAACTCTCCAGGGGAGCTTTCCCGACAGTGACCTCCGCCATCTCTGTGGAACCATCGGCTTTATTAAAATTCAGTACCACGTTATGTGCAACTTCGGTTTCCAGATCCAGTAATTTGATCCACTCGTAGAACGAACTACTTGTTAATTCGCATACATTCAGAATTTTATCAACTTGCGCCCCGATTGCTTTCCTTTTTGGTATGGCAAACTGTTCTTCGGCACGGCTGTTGAAAGAAATAATAGTGCCATTGGCATCCAGCACGATAAGCGCACCGCTCGCTGCTTGCAATATGGCATCTCGCTTAGCGCGTGCCAGCATCGAATTAACATGATCAGGTATCGTATGATCTGCTGCCGTGGAATGGGTGCGCTGCTGATCTATCATGGCTTGTTTTAGAGCTTCCTTAAGGTAACGCGACGGACAGATATTTTTTGATCTTATCGTTGCACAAGAATAAATAAGGTTATTACATAGGTGAGCAGATCATTCAGTAACGATGCTGTTCTTCTCGGTTACCAAATGTAGCAGGTCGATCAGGTTTCCTTGCTTGCAGCACTTAGAAAGAAATTAACACTGTGTTTATTAATTGTAGGAGGGTTTATGGCTAATATGTTTTTTACAGGCTCTTTTTAGGTGAGCCTGTGACTTGCATCAAGTGAAACGGTGAAATCATTCAGGTAATTTTAGGTCGTCCTGGAATGCACTAAAAAAGCGCGCAGCTTCACCTCCGGTAATGGGACGATGATCGAAGCTTAAGGATATGGGTATAATGCGGCGTACCTGTGCAGAACCATTTACGGCTGTGACCGCTTCGCGTATTGCTCCAGAGCCAATAATACAAACGGTCGGAGGAACAACGACGGGATTAGCGTATTTGCCCACGATGGTTCCGAAATTAGAAAGGGTGATACCTGGATTAATTAACTCTGATGGTGGAATGGCGCGGGATCTAACGGCAGATCTAAGGTTGCCCAGGCCCTTGCGGAGGTTTTCTATGGGGCGGTTGCCAATGTCCCTGAGAACCGGTACAAAAAGTCCGTCAGGCGTATCGACAGCAATGCCCAAGTCGATGGTTTTTAGCGGCCTTAACGCCATTGTTTTACCATCATACCATGCGTTTAAAAAGGGCTCTGCCTCGCAGGCGACGGCAATAGCTCTTACGAGGCGCATGGTGGGGTCGTTCCCCTCGCCCCATTCATGCACATCTACGTCGTCGAAAATAGTCACTTGAACTACTTCTGCATGCGCTCTAGCCATGTTTTTTGCCATGGATCGACGCACGCCGCGCAGCTTGATTAATGCGCCTTTTTCATCGTGAAGTTGTGCTGCGTGTTCTACATCTTCTGCGGTAATTAAGCCATGTTCTCCGCTGGACTGTATGGTGTCGAGGTCGATTTGCATGCGTTTAGCCAGCGCGGCTTTGTAACTCACGTCCTTTGCTAGGGGGTAACATCTTCGGTTGCAGCGTCAGTGTCTGGGTAGTCGATACAGCGACAACTACCGAGGGCAGGGCCAAGCTTGGTGCTTTTGTTGATACTGGGGTGGTGTATCAATAAAGCCAGTTATGCTTTGTGAGCATTGAGTTCAGAGTGATGGAGGACGCCTTATGGGCTTTTCCGCACACTATAATTATAGACGAGTCAGACGGGGGTAAGTTCAATAAGGGCTTAGTGTGGGTGCATTCGGCATAAAAAAGGCGGGCTATATTGCTATAGTCCGCCTTATGAGGTGCTTGGTTAGTGCTGGTGTGACAGGGTGAGCGTTTGTTTATAACTCTCCATCACTCAGGCAGATATCGTCGAAATGCCCGGTATCCGTGAAACTAACTTTGTTCGTCTGGCCGGGAACGGTAATGCTTTCATCGGTGATTTCGAGGTCATCACCGACCAATACATTGTTATCAAAGTGGTAGATGGGTTTCGCGGTTCCCCGAGTTGCCTCTGTTTCGTACTGCTTGGCTTTTTCCTCAACCGAAATGCTGCGTTCTTCGTATTGTTGCAGGGCTTCTTTGCCGTGTTTTTTGGCCAGCATTTTCTTTACTGCATGAGGAGCGAGTACCAGAGCTGTGGCGTTGTTGCCGCCAAAACCTTTGGAGTTTAGAAAGGCCATATCCATGCCTTCTTGGCCAACTTCTGTGTGTTCCCGTTCAAAACGCAGGTTGGATTGGTGTACATCCTCTGCGACTTCATCAAGGGTGGTGATGCCAGGTACTAGGCCATGTTGCCAGGTGCCGAGGGTGAAGTTAAGTTGATCGCCTCCGGCTGTTGCCAGTGAGTGGCCAACGTAGCATTTAATGGCGCTGATCAGCCAGTTATTGATGTCGTAGGCTTTTGCTACTTCATTAAAAACATGGGATTCCGTTACTCGGTTCTGAGGGGTGCCGGTGCCGTGGGCATGGACAAAGCTACGCTCTTGCAGAGCTTTTCGGCCCAGTAGTTTTTCTCCCAGAGCGGCGGCTTTCCATAAAGTCAGGTAGTTGCCCACGCCGGGTGAGGAGATGGATTTTTTAAAGCCATCGGCATTTACGAAAACATCGGGCACTGCGCCGTAGATTTTGGCGCCGAGCTCCAGGGCCAGTTCATCATCCATCAAAACAAAAAACTGTGCAGATTCGGCCATGGTGAAACCACAGTTATAACCAAAAGGACGACAAGCGCGTGCGCGATCTGGGCCTGTTGTGGATTGGTCGAGTTCAGCAATTTCATCATCGGTGGCCAGTGCGCCCATAGCGCCATAACCTTCGATAATTTCAGGCGTTACAGGGGCTTCCGCTGAACCCACGATGGCCACGCGGGCACGGCCACTTTGGATATCCCGTACGCCGTTCGCCAGGTTGTAGTGAAAGGAGGCACAGGCCCCCAGGCTAGCACCCGTATTGCCGGTACTGCCTAGAATATAAGCATTGATAAAGTCAGCAGGCATGTCTGCCAAGCTAAGGGGAAGTTGTTTGGATGTGGCGCGTTTGCCGCGCATGGCCGCAGACATATAACCACCGCCACCATTTTCATCCATTTGCCCCATGGCGCTACTGGCATAGACCGACACTTGGTCCGGGCGAATGTGCTGCTGGATAGTTTCCCAGTCAATTCCCACCGAGCGCAGTGCATCGGAGCACCCGTACACGGTCATTTGTAAGCCGCGCGGATGATTACGGGATTGATACAGCTTGTTTAGTTTCATGCCCGTAGGGAGTTGCCCGCCGGTAGAAACTTTTGAGACTTGGCCATCGGGGAATAATACGTCCAAGCCATCTTGTATGCGTACTTCGCTGTTTACCTTGTCAATAGCGCTGACTTGCCAGTTATCAGGTAGGGTGCTGGGCAGGTTGCGGGTTTTAAGGGTGAAGGTGATGGCTTCGCCCTGATTGCTTAAGCTGGCTCGTTGCTGGAAGGGTTTTTTGTCTGGGTCATAGTGTTCATCGTTAATTTTGCGAAGGCGGGTGTTTTCAGAAATATGTTGGCCAAAGCGCTCTTCAATCATGTCCGGCGCAATGCTATTGCCTTGATTATCAACGAAACCGCCATTTTCGTAGCGGATTAGGCCCATCATGGATGCGAGGCCCGTGTAGGTGTTTTCCCGGTCTTCTTTGCTGAGCTTGTCGGCAACCACCAGCTTGTAGCTATTGTGGAATGAAGACCTGCCTGCTGCGTTAATGCCACCAAGGCCTACGATGACGGGTAAGTGGGACACTCACTACTCCTTTTTTATTATTTGCGCTGCATGTGTTCTTGCGGCGCAAGTGTCTGATGACCTGATTGTCTAAATAGCCCTTAACTGTAACCGTAATGAAATTTTCAGTCCAGCTTCTTTGTAGGGGGCTAAGGAAGCAAGGCTTTGTTTGCAATGCGATAAGCTGCTGTAACATGAAGAGGTTTTACGAACTGCTAAACTCATAAATAAGACCGCAAATCGCCTGTTTAACGAGGGTGTTGGTTATGCCCACTAAAACAATAAGAGGTATCCATTATGAAGCGTGTCATTGTTCTTGGAGCGGGGAAAATCGGTACGTCTATCGCGAAACTGCTGGCTGAGTGTGGTGATTATCACGTGACACTGGTGGATGCCGAGCAGCAAGCGCTAGACCGCCTCGAAGACCGCTTTGCGATCTGCAAAAAAATACTCGACGTGGCAAATGAAAAAGCCTTGGTCGAAGCTCTCTCCCAGCACGATGCGGTGGTATCCGCCTGTGCATTTAACTTTAGTCATGGTATTGCCAAAGCTGCCCTCAAGGCAGGGGTCAGCTATTTTGATCTGACCGAAGATGTTGAAACCACGACCTCTATTCGTCAACTAGCTCGAGAGGCCAAAGAAGGGCAGGTCTTTATGCCGCAATGCGGTTTGGCGCCTGGTTTTATCGGTATTTTGGGGCACCATATGTTCAATAAATTTGAACGCGTATCAAAAGTCAAAATGCGCGTTGGTGCCTTACCCCAGTTTCCTTCCAATATGATGATGTACAACCTGACCTGGTCTACGGATGGTCTGATTAACGAATACTGCAATCCCTGCGAAGCCATTCTCGATGGTGAAAGGGTGATGGTTCAGTCACTCGAAGGACTCGAGCGTTTTTCCCTCGACGGTATTGATTACGAGGCGTTTAACACCTCGGGTGGTTTGGGCACGCTGTGCGAAACCCTGGAGGGTAAAGTTTCTTCTCTGGATTACAAAACCGTGCGTTACCAGGGGCATTGTTACTTGATGTCTTTTCTTACCCGTAGTTTAAAGCTGAATCGCCGCAGAGAGTTGCTGAAAGAAATCCTGGAAGAGGCAGTGCCTATTACCAAGCAGGATGTGGTGCTGGTGGCCTGCGAGGTAGACGGTTGGCGCGACGGAGTTTATGAGCAGGAAAGCAATGTCAGAAAAGTGTACAACCGAAAACTTTTTGATGAACCCTGGAGTTCCATTCAGATCACCACTGCCGCCTCTTTGTGCGCGATTCTTGATTTGCATACGCAAGGAGAATTACCGGCCAAGGGTTTTGTGCGTCAGGAGCAGGTGAGCTTTGATGCGTTTATGGCCAACCGTTTTGGTCAATATTACCAAGTGGGAAACGGGAGGGGGATATAAGAATGTCTACAACACAGGAACAAGCATCAAGCGCACAGTCATTGTTGCAGCTAGAGGAAAAACTGCAGCTTAGCCGGTTTAAACATCAGGGTGTTTATCTCTCCAGCATTAACGGCTTGGGAGAGCCTCTTGTTTCAACTCCTAGTGGCGTCGAGAATGCGATCGTTCGCTCTCCCATAGATAAGGCTCAGCTGGCAGAAATTTCTGCTTTGCCTAATGAGGCGGTGAACCTTGGCGTTCAGCAATCCCAAATCGCCTTTAAAACCTGGAGATGTTTGCCCGCGCCTCAGCGGGGTAAGCTGGTGGCCGCGATAGCGCAGGTGGTAAAAGAGAATAAAGAACCCCTAGCGGAATTAATTACTCTGGAAGTGGGAAAAATCAAACAAGAAGCGCTGGGTGAAGTGCAAGAGTGGATCGATATCTGTGAATTTGCGGTGGGTTTATCCCGCCAGTTATATGGCCTCACCATCGCCACCGAGCGTGTTGATCACCGTATGATGGAACAATGGCATCCGCTTGGGCCGGTGGGGGTGATCACGGCATTCAATTTCCCTATGGCCGTGTGGGCCTGGAATGCCATGCTGGCCCTGGTATGTGGCGATTCGCTTATCTGGAAACCCTCTGAAAAAGCGCCGCTTTGCGCCTTGGCTTGTCAGAGCGTGTTGATTCAAGCAATGGAAAAAGTGCCTGAAATTCCAGACCAAGTGAAGCAGGGTTTGTCTGTTGTGCTGCTGGGGCAAAAGCCCACCGGCGAGGCATTGGCCAGCCACCCTCAAGTGCCGCTGATTTCAGCCACCGGCTCTATCCCTATGGGGCGTGCAGTCGCACAAACAGTTGCTGGGCGCCTGGGCCGTTATCTGCTTGAGTTGGGCGGTAATAATGCCATCGTGCTGACCCCTTCCGCCAATATGGAATTGGCCATTCGGGGTATTGTTTTTTCAGCAATCGGCACCACGGGGCAACGTTGTACCTCGCTGCGCCGTCTGGTCGCCCACCAGTCTATTGCTGCAAACTGCGTGGCGAAAATAAAACAAGCCTATCAACATATTTGCATCGGTGACCCCCGGCTGGAAAATACCTTGCTCGGGCCGCTTATCGATGAGCAGGCCTTTCAGAAAATGGAAGCGGCTTTAGATGCAGCGGTAGGTCAGGGGGGAGAAATTCTTATCCGTCCTTCCCGTTATAAAGAGGGAGTCGGTAAGAAGGGTGTTTATTGTACGCCCGGTTTGGTAAAAGTACCCGCCAGTGCAGAAGTCGTAAAACAAGAAACCTTTGCGCCCCTGCTTTATTTAATTGAATACGAAAATTTTAACGAGGCCTTAGCCATTCATAATGATGTTCCTCAAGGTTTGTCTTCCGCAATTTTTACTGACAAGTTGCAAGAAGCAGAATTATTTCTCTCTGCCGCAGGCTCTGATTGTGGCATCGCCAACGTGAACATAGGCACCTCTGGTGCAGAAATTGGCGGAGCATTTGGTGGCGAAAAAGAAACAGGAGGCGGTCGAGAATCTGGCTCAGACGCCTGGAAAAATTACATGCGCCGGACAACGAACACCATAAATTACGGCGATACACTGCCTCTCGCGCAAGGTATTACGTTCGGAAAATAGCTTTTTCCATTAAGCAGCCCCTGCAAAACTCGTAAATAAAATCCTTGATGGTTGAAGCGCCAGGCTTTAGTGCTGGTTTTTGTAATACCAAGCACTCTTCGTGGGCTATGAGCTAGCCAATTACACTACAAGCTTTACTCATACTGGAAGTTTTCCTTTGAAAAATAGTTTTTTTCTTGAACTTTCAATATTATAAGTAATAATTATACTTTATGAATATCAGGAAAAGTTTCTCAGGTGTTTGTTTGCCTGCTCGCTTTAAGATTAATAATGAGAGGAATGCTGGATGAATAAAACAACGATAAAAACAACTTCCAGGCTTAAGACGGCGGTGTTCATGGCAACGATGAGTATTGCATCAGGCTCTGCATATTCATTTGAGATGGATATTGGCAGCTACAAAGCAAACATAGATACCAGCCTTTCAGCCGGTATTAGCGTACGCACTACAGACCCAGATCCTGTGTTGGCTGCAGGCTCGAAAGGAGACGCTAACTTTGAAAAAAATGACATCGTTTCTTCGCCTATAAAAGGCAGTAACGATATTAAAATTGCCAACGATACACGTGGTGCCTTTGTTCGCTTCACCTATCTTTATGACTCAGCTATTGAAGATAAAAGTGATGCGGAAATTCCCGAACAAGCAAAAGGTCGCCTTGGCCATGATTTACGCTTGCTGGATGCTTTCTTGTTCTCAACATTTATGATTGGAGAGAAAACCCTTGAGGCGCGGCTTGGTAATCAGGTGGTTAGCTGGGGTGAAAGTACTTTTATTCAAGGAGGAATAAACTCCATTAATCCCCTTGATGTAGGGCGTTTGCTGATGCCTGGCTCTGAGGTTAAGGAAGGATTGCTTCCTGCGCCGATTGCCTGGTTTTCTTTTCCTGACATCCTTCCCTATACCGGCTTAGAGTTTTATTACCAAAGTGAATGGGATGAAACAGAGCTGCCGCCAGTGGGTACTTTCTTTAGCCCAAGCGACCTCCTAGGTGAAGGCGATGGTGGTGATTTGTTTATTCCCGGTTATGAAATGTTAGGGGGTGTGCCGAAGGGTGCCGATAATACCGGAAGTGATGACGGTCAATTCGGAATACGGCTTTCGACAGTGATACCAAAGCTTGATTATGCCGAATTTGGTTTTTATTTTGTACGCTACCATAATCAAACGCCGGTCTTAAATGGTAGCCCGGTGACTGCTTTTGCTGCGGGTCCTGTGCCGGTATTAAGTACAGCCTCATATTTCTGGGAATATCCGGAAAAAACACGTTTATACGGCATAAGTTATAACTACCAAGTAGGAGAAGCAGCATTACAAGGGGAGGTCTCCTATCGTCCCAATTTTGTTGTAGCAATGCCATCATCGAGTATTTTTGGTGCGTTACTAACTGGACAACCTGCGGTATCCCATGAGCGTATGGGGTATTACCAGGCGCAGACAACAGCAACCCGATTTTTCAATAATGTACTCGGTTCTGACCGTATCACCGTCGTAGCAGAAGCGGGTGTGGCCTGGCTTGAAGGTGATGCCGTAAATCCTGGTATTGATGGTGAGGCTTGGAGTGTGACGGGCTTAGTGACGGTGGATTATTATGATGTCTATGAAGGCATCACGTTAGCGCCCAATGTGTCTTATGACTGGAATCTAAAGGGTACATTGGGGCCGTTTAGTGATAACAGTAAAAAAATAAAAGTGGGCCTTGAGGCAAAATTTGTAGACACCTGGTCAACAAGCATCAGCTACGTCGACTATTTTGGCGACAGTGTTTATGAAGACCGCGATATTATTACCGTTGATGCCAAATACGCATTCTAAGAGGATATATTTCTATGAAAATTAAAACAATAATTACAAGTACAATACTAGGTTCCTCCTTAATTTCATTCACTGCAACAATGCCCGCATACGGCAAAGTCAGCCAGGAAGAATCGGCTAAGCTGGGGCAAGAGTTAACGCCAGTCGGTGCAGAAAAAGCGGGTAACGCGGCAGGAACTATTCCTTCGTGGCAAGGAGGAATTCCTCAGGAAACAGTGCCACCGGGGGAGCGGCATAAGAATAAATTTGCTGACGATAAGGTTCTTTTTACCATCGATGCCAGTAACTATTCAAAATATGAAGAGCAGCTTTCCGAAGGTGCGAAAGCGATGTTTAAAAAGTTCCCCGAAACATTCAAAATGCCCATTTATACGACAAGGAGATCTGCATCTTACCCTCAAAATGTGTATGACCGAACACTGCAAAGTGCAACACAGGTTGAGTTAAGCGACGATGGGAATTACGGCTTACAAAATGTTGTGGGCACTGGGTTTCCTTTTCCCATTCCTCAAAATGGCGCGGAGGCAATTTGGAAT
This sequence comes from Gammaproteobacteria bacterium UBA3067, assembly GCA_002366835.1. Taxonomy (GTDB): domain Bacteria; phylum Pseudomonadota; class Gammaproteobacteria; order Pseudomonadales; family UBA3067; genus UBA3067. Next base: position 95,082 of record DFBZ01000060.1, on the reverse strand, counting down.
CATACTATTCGCTATCGTGGCGACGGTGCTATTTACTATGCAAACCAAGCCATTGTTGAACCTGATGGTAAGTACGTGCTGAATGTGCAGTATCGTGAATTGACTTATGGATATGGCCAGCTTAATTCTGATCCAAAAGAGTTTGGTAATATTAGTGTGCAGGCAATTCAGCGTACTGAAGCGCCAGCAAGGATAGCGGGCAGTATGAACCTCATTCTCGCCACGATTAACCAAGCAAAAGAGCCTGCGAAAGCGTGGATTTATAACCCAGGGCAAAGGCGGGTTCGGCGTGCGCCTGAATACTCATATGATGCACCCTCTGCTGATGGTTTAATGACGCGAGATCAAACCGATGGTTTTGGTGGCTCGCTGGATCGTTACAACTGGAAGTTGCTGGGCAAGCGGGAAATGTATATTGGCTATAACGGTTATAACTTCCAAGTGGATGAATCCGAGATTGCCACCGATGCGATGATTCAGCCAGGGCATATTAATCAAGACTTGTGCCGTTATGAGCTACATCGAGTGTGGGTAGTAGAAGCAACCGTTAAACCTGAAGAGCGCCATATTTATGCCAAGCGTGTTTTCTATATTGATGAAGATAGCTGGACTATTGCACAGGTAGATATCTATGATAATCAGGGTGAACTATGGCGTTATCAGGATGGTCAGATTTTCAACCTGTACACCTTGCCCATTATGACTACTACAGTACAAGCAACCTACGACTTGCAGTCAGGACGCTACTCAGTGGAAGGCTTGGATAACGCCTATAAGCCACGAAATTTCACCTTTAAAAAACCTGCCTCTTATTGGACGCCTAACCGTTTGCGATCAAAAGGCATTCGCTAGCCATTCCATTACCCCATTCACGAAGCCAAATAGTGTGGTTTCGTGAATATCTATTCTTCCTATAAGCCGTTGTGATTCTCTGTCGCAGTGGCTTATAGTAGCCCTCTTTTTCCGACACCCAAGTTTGGAGATGTGCAGTGGATTTCCTTAAATTTAAAAACTCACTTTCTTATTTGCTTGCTGGTTTTTTTGCAGTAAGCCCTTTGGGGTCTTATGGCGAAAATGTGAGTGAATTTCCGTCACAACGCCCTGCTATTACTGCCCCTTTAGCGGATAAAGCATTGTTGCTGGATATCACCAAAAGTGGTGATAATTATTTTGCTGCAGGAGAGTGGGGTATCGTGATCCGCTCTGAGGATGGTGAAAACTGGCAGCAAATGCCAGTTCCTTCACAAGCGACCCTTACCGCAATTTATTTTAGCGATGCAAATACAGCGTGGTTGGTGGGGCATGATGCGGTGATACTAAAAAGTAGCGATGCGGGGGAAAGCTGGGAAATTGTTTATGCTGCACCAGAAAAAGAAAGCCCGCTGTTAGACATCGTTTTCTATGATGCTTGTTGTGGTTTTGCCGTGGGTGCTTATGGCCTAATGTTGGAAACAAAAGATCATGGTCTTAGTTGGCAAGAGCGCACCTTACCGGATGAATTTGATCGCCATATCAATGCCGCGCTCGTAATGGATGAGTGGTTATTTCTAGTAGGAGAAAGTGGTACTTTCCTTCGTTCTAATAATCACGGGGAAACTTGGGAAACACTTCACTTACCTTATGGTGGATCAATGTTCGGTTTGTCCCAAACGACAGATAGCGAACTGATCACTTTCGGGCTTAGAGGGCAGGTGTATCGCTCATCGGATTTTGGTACGAACTGGGAAAAAGAACCTGTATCGGTCATCAATGGACTAATGGGGCATGTGCAGTTAGCAGATGGAGGTTCTGTTTTACTGGGCCAAGGAGGCGTGGTATTGCAAAAGACCGCGCAGAATAAGAATTATAAAAAATTGGAATTCCCTGGCTTTCATGATCTGGTTGCTAGCGTTGTAACTGAAAAAAATGAACTGTTAATCGTGGGTACGCGAGGGGTCAATCGGTTTTCTCTAAAGTGATTGATATTCGACATAGTTTCTTATCTATTCACCTCCTTAGTAAATGGTGTTAATGCGATGCTAGAAAAAAAATTAAAAGAAATGATTGTAAAACTGGTGTTCTCTTTTCGTCCTCTTCTGTTGGTGATGTTTGTATTAACCAGCCTTTTTCTGGCCTACCAGGCAACCCATTTAAAGGTGGATGCTGGGTACGAAAAAATGTTGCCGCTTAAGCACCCCTATATTCAAACCCTGCTGGACTACAGGGATGAGTTTGGAGGAGGCAATCGGATTATTATTGCGCTTATTCAAAAAGAGGGTGATATCTTTACGCCGGAATACTTTGACACCTTAAAGGATGTAACCGACGGGGTTTTCTTTTTAAACGGTATTAATAAAGCACGCGTTACATCACTGTTTACACCAAATGTACGTTTCACCGAAGTTGTAGAAGATGGTTTTAATGGTGGGCCGGTTATCCCTTCGCGCTTTAATACGAGCAATGAGATGCTCGAACAAGTAAGGCAAAACATTATTAAATCGGGGCAGCTTGGACGTTTAGTTGTTCAAGATTTCAGTGGCACGCTAATAACGGCTGAGCTATTGGACCGAGACCCTGAAACCGGAGAAAAAATTGATTACCAAGCGGTAGCCGCTGCCCTTGAAAAGGATATTCGTGAGAAGTATCAAACACAACAGCTTGATGTTCATATCATTGGTTTTGCCAAGGTTGTGGGCGATATTTCGGATGGTGTAAAAAGTGTCGTACTATATTTTGGCTTGGCGTTTGTAATTACCGGGTTGCTTCTTTTTGGGTACTCTGGCTCATTGCGCCTAACCGTTCTCCCTCTGTTTTGTTCTACCATTGCTGTGGTTTGGCAAATTGGATTACTCACGTTTTTGGGTTATGGCATCGACCCCATGAGTATATTGGTGCCGTTTCTGGTATTTGCTATCGGTGTTAGTCATGGCGTACAGATGATTAGCGGCTGGATGGGGGAAGTGCTATATGGCGGTGATACAGATGAAGGGCACGCTTTCGTGGCTATTAATGATGCCACGTCCGGTATAGGAAGTATGGATGCAGCGAAGCGCACTTTTGCCCGCCTTATTATTCCGGGAACCTTGGCGCTGGCGAGTGACACCATCGGTTTTTTAACCGTCATGCTGATTGATATTGGTATTATTCGTGAAATGGCCATTACTGCTAGTATAGGGGTGGCGGTTATTATTCTCACAAATCTTATTTTACTGCCTGTTTTACTGTCTTATACCCAAATTAAAAATATTGATTCCTATAGGCAGTCTCGGCGTATAGCCGAGGATAAGCGAGATAAGCTATGGCATTGGTTGGCAAAATTTACTCGGCCACGTTGGTCTATAGCAACTCTTATAGTGACAGCTTTATTATTGGGTGCCGGGTATTGGAAAAGTCAGGACTTAAAAATTGGTGACTTACAGCAAGGCGTTCCAGAGTTGCACGAAGACTCACGCTATAACCTCGATACGCGTGCAATTACCGATAATTTTGAAATTGGCGTGGATGTATTATCTATCATCGTCAGCACTGAACAAGATGGTTGTATTAATTATGAAGTGATGGATGCAATCGATCGCTTTAGCTGGTACGCACGCAACTTGCCAGGTGTGCAATCGGTGATATCCCTTCCGGTTGCGGCAAAACAAATTAATGCTGCATACAATGAGGGCAGTCCAAAATGGCAGGTGCTATCACGTAACCGTTATGTGATTTCGCAATCAATTTCACCTATTACCACCAAAACTGGCTTATTAAATGCCGTTTGTGATGCGATGCCAGTATTAATTTTTACTCGGAATCATCAGGCCGAAACGGTGGAATCTATTATGGCGGCCATAAAAGAATTCGACTCAGGTTTAAGTGAAGAAAAGTTCAAACTGAATTTGGCTAGCGGGAATGTAGGCGTTATTGCGGCAACCAATGAAGCGGTTGAAGAAGCACAATTACCCATTATGCTTTATGTCTACGTTGCCATCTTCCTATTGTGTCTTATTACATTTAGAAGTGTACGTGGAACCCTATGTATTATTCTTCCCTTGGGTCTGGTTTCCATTTTATGTTACGCACTGATGGCGGTAATGGATATTGGTCTGAAGGTGTCTACCTTGCCCGTTGCTGCGCTCGGAGTAGGGATAGGCGTGGACTACGGTATCTACATTTATAGCCGTTTAAACGGGCTTCTAAAGCAGGGCTTGCCTCTTGAGGAGGCCTATTACCAGGCGATGCGACTTACAGGCAAGCCGGTTATTTTTACCGGTCTTACACTGGCGGCAGGAGTTTTTACCTGGTTATTTTCAGCATTAAAGTTTCAGGCAGATATGGGGGTGCTATTAACCTTTATGTTTTTGATTAATATGGTGGGGGCTATTATTGTATTACCGGCTTTAGCTTGCTGGATACTTCCAAAAAACAAGCAGGAGGTTTAGAGGCCATGGCGAGTAGCTCCTTAAAGTTGAGCGTGTAAAGTCTAAGTGGAAAGCATGCTTTCTGTAATGCTACAGGCTTTAGCTGCAATATTGCACCGAACGGGGCAGGGAGTGTATTGGGGTACAAGGGTGTCTTAGTGCAACAGTGGGCTGGGTTAAAGCATGGTGAATGTTTTTATGATGATGCTACAGTGCAAAATTGCTACAGCAGAGGAATAACAATATTCCGTTTTGGTTTTTCCCCAGCCTGATAATGCTGTATTACTTTTTTCAAACTCGCATCTATAACGGTAACGGTTTTTTTATCCTTTAAAGCGATAAAAGCAAGCCTGCTGTCGGGTGAAAAGGTCAGCCAGTAGCCTTTTCCCGATAAAGGCATGGTATGTGTCTGCCTAAAAGGAGGGCTTAGTTGGTGAATATTGAGGTTCCTGCCGCAGGTGGACCATATTTCCTGTTGGTCAGGGCGTATAGCTAAACCATGGCAGCGCTGGAAGCCAAACTGGCTGAGCCAGCCCAGCGGGCCAATGGAAGTATAAATACCCAGGCTATTTTCGTGATACACGCGTTTCTTGAGTGTTCTGCTGGGGATGTCTGTCACTTCAAAACCATTTAATTTATCCACGTGCTGAAAGAACAGCTGACTATTGGCGCTTAACGCAGATGGCCTCAGAGATTCAGAAAATGGCAGGGTAGCCAGCAGCTTGTGATCGGCTTTGATATCGACAATGCTCACTTGATGGCGTGTGCCCATGGGGGATAAATAGGCAAAGCGGCCATCGGCCGAGATAATGGTGTTATGGGGTAGCCCGCCGGTGTGAATTTTTTTGAATAGCGTCTTTCGCTTTCCATCTATAACCCAGTAGTTGCCGTCTCTACAGGGAATATATATCCACTTTCCATCTGGCGTAACGGCCAAAGCCTGGGGTTTTCGGCCAACTTTAATTCGATGGGTGATTTCAAAATTAAAGGGGTTAATCCACAGTAGCTCCCCGTAGGCTTCTTGTTTTTTCTCCAGGGTAATGAGCACTTGTTTTGTTTTAGCAGCATATGCGATGCCGTGGGGTTGGGGGCCGACTTGCAGGCGTTTAATCAGCTGATGGTTTTGGATGTCATAAATATGAACATCGTTACCCCCTGCATTGGTTTGCCACAGTGCAAAGTGGGTATTGCCCGGCTTATGTTCTTCTGCATGAAGAGAGGAGTTGTACGTCAGTATGAGCAGGAAAAAAAGAGGGTAGAAAAAACGTGAATAAGACGTAGAAGAGGAGGGGCTTTGGAAGCGAGTGATTTTTGACATGGGGAATGAGTCAAAGGGCCAAGGCCCTTTGACTGTTTTTGCGATTAGCCCGCAAAATTTTGAGAAGCAAATTCCCAGTTTACAAGATTCCAGAAAGTCTCAACGTACTTGGGGCGCGCGTTTCTAAAATCGATGTAGTAGGCATGTTCCCATACATCGCAAGTCAGTAGAGGCGTTTGGCCTTCAGTAAGCGGTGTGCCGGCGTTGCTGGTGCTGGTTAATGCCAGGCTGCCGTCGCTGTTTTTAACCAACCAGCCCCAGCCAGAACCGAAAGTAGTGATGGCGGTTTTGCTGAACTGTTCTTTGAATTCTGCAAAAGAACCAAAAGTATCGTTAATAGCCTGAGCCAATGCTCCTGTTGGCTCACCGCCGCCATTGGGGCTGAGGCAATTCCAATAAAAAGTGTGGTTCCAGATTTGAGCAGCATTGTTAAAAACCCCACCGCTGGAGTTTTTAATGATGTCTTCCAGAGGTTTACCTTCGTTGTCAGTTCCGGCCACCAGATTGTTCAGGTTGGTTACGTAGGTTTGATGGTGTTTGCCGTAATGAAACTCCAAGGTTTCTTTGCTGATGTGTGGCTCAAGCGCATCAATTTCGTAGGGTAGTGGGGGAAGTTCAAAGCTCATGGTGTTCTCCTTACATTTTTTAGAGGTGGGTAACTGTTGCAGCGTTGATCATTCTAACGGGTGTTTCGGAAAAAGGCGATAGCATGGAATGCTGTCATGGGTTTAGTAGAGCGCTGCTTTCCTTGCGATAGCTGAGGGTATTGAGGTGCCCAAAAGGGGGGCTGTTATACTCGTTTATGAGTAAGTATTTCTAGCCTCAGCACAGGGCAACACAAGATGGATGAAATAATTTCTAAGTGACTATTAAGTTTTTATCGGAAGTAATTGTGAGCTGGAAAGGGAGGCTATTATTCTTTTTGCTTCTATTTTCTGGCTGCGTGCCCTTGAGTAGCCCAAAGCTAAGGGGAGACGGTGTTGAACAATGGACTCACTTAAATGCCAGACAGATTGAATCTCGACTTCGGGGGCAATATTCTCATTGGCGTGGAGTGAATTACCGCTTAGGTGGTTTGTCAAAGTCGGGCGTGGATTGTTCGGGTTTTGTCATGCTGACATTTCGCGATAAATTTGCCATCAACCTACCACGCACTGCAGAGCTGCAGGTCTCGCTGGGTAAGTCGATTCGCCAAAAAAATATCCAGGCGGGGGATCTGATATTTTTTAAAACGGCTATTTTCACTCGTCACGTTGGAATTTATATGGGTGACGGGCGTTTTTTACATGCTTCTACTAGCAAAGGCGTAACGGTTTCGCGTTTGGATAACCCTTACTGGAAATCCTCCTACTGGGTGGCCCGCCGCTTATAATCTTTTGTAACTATTCATATCGCGCTCAAATTTGCACATAATTGTGTTAAAAAATGATCATTTATACTTATAAACTCACATCTTTCGCCTTGTTCTGCGCAAATTTGAGCGCGATATGAATAGTTACAGAGCTCGCTGAATCGTTTCGATTTTTTGTAAAATAAAGCGGGAATCGCGTTTGCTCACCGCTTTGTCTTCATTCTCTTTAATAAGGCGCATGCTTTGGGGTTCTTGGAAAAGGAATCGCATCACGAATATTCTCCAGGCCGGTGATATAGTTAATCAGGCGCTCAAAGCCTAGTCCAAATCCGCCGTGTGGTACGCTGCCGTAACGGCGCAGGTCGAGGTACCAAGCCATATCTTCGGGCTTAAGCCCAGCTTGTAGCATGCGCTGGGTGAGAATATCCAGGCGATCTTCCCGCTGGCTGCCGCCGATAATTTCGCCAATACCTGGCGCAAGAATATCCATGGCCGCGCAGGTTTTCTCGTCATCGTTGAGGCGCATGTAAAACGCTTTAATATCCTTGGGGTAATTCATTACGATAGTCGGGCCTTTGACATGTTTTTCGCACAAATAACGCTCATGTTCTGACTGTAGGTCTATGCCCCATTCCACAGGGTATTCAAACTTGTGTTTCGCGCGCTGGAGAATGTTGATGGCGTCGCTGTACTCAATTCTTTCAAAGGGGGTATTCAGCACCGATTCAATGCGAGTGACGGCTTCCTTATCAACGCGCTTGGCGAAAAAGTCCATGTCATCAGGTAGCTCTTCAAGTACGGCAGCCAGAACGTATTTGAGAAAGGATTCCGCCAGGTTGGAGACATCGGACAGGTCGGCGAAGGCTATTTCCGGTTCCACCATCCAAAATTCTGCCAGATGTCGGCTGGTGTTGGAGTTTTCGGCACGGAAGGTGGGGCCAAAGGTATATACCTTGGACATGGCCAAGCAATAGCTTTCTACGTTAAGTTGGCCCGAAACTGTCAGGAAGGCTTCTTTGCCAAAAAAATCCTGGTTGTAGTCCACGTGTCCTTCTGGCGTGAAAGGAAGGTTTGCCGTATCTAGCGTGCTCACCCGAAACATTTCCCCCGCGCCTTCGCAGTCGCTGGCTGTGATGATGGGGGTATTTACCCAGTAAAAACCCTGTTCGTGGAAATAACGATGAATGGCTTGAGCCAAGTGGTGACGCACACGGGTTACCGCACCAAAGGTATTACTGCGGGGGCGCAAGTGGGCAACACTGCGCAGATGCTCCATGGTGTGATGTTTGGGAGAGATGGGATAACTTTCTGGATCTTCGACCCAGCCAGTAACCGTGATCGTGCTGGCCTGAATCTCGTAACTCTGGCCTTTCCCCTGAGAGCGAACCAGCTTTCCCGTGGCAATGACGCTGCACCCAGCGGTAAGGTGCAATAGTTCATCGGAGTAGTTGTCGAGTTTATTGTCTGCAATCACTTGTAACGGTGAAAAGCAGCTGCCATCACTGATGCTGAGAAATGAAAAGCCACCCTTTGAATCGCGGCGGGTGCGGACCCAACCTTTGATGGTGATGGTTTCATCCTCGGTAAATTTGTCCGCAAGTATCTGTTTGATCATGGCTTGTTTCATGGCGTTCATCCATATTTTGTTATTAAGCAACTGACAGTGATTATCCTAGAAGCCTCAGTTGGGTGCGGCAAGAGCTTGTACAGAATTTTGTACTTCAACTGCGGTTTCTAGGATTATGGATGATGGGTGCCGTTTATGGGAAATTCCTCCGCTAATAAATTTGATGAAACATTGAATCGCGCGCGACAGTAACATGAGATTTGGCTTGTGGTGATATGTTCTGAAGGGGCTGTTTTGCTGGAAATAATGCCTCGGCGGTAGGCGTTGGGAATGGTAGTAGAGGAGCTCACAAGCTTAGTAAGCCCCCCTTCGTCGATTATTTGCGATATTTTCGCAAATATCTCAATTCGTGGCTTCTAGCTGTTCGTTAATGTCGGCGATAAGGGCGCTGTACGCTTCTTCATCAAGCTTAAATATTTCCTGTAACGGGAATTGCATTTCATTCCATAGGTTTGGGTATTCCCTCTCAGCTTCGACTTGACTCTTCGCGCCAATAATATGCTGAGATGTTACCAGTAACGACAATAAAATAATGAATGGGCTGTCGTAAGCTTTTGTTTTATTGAACATGAAATGGCTACGGTGATGGTAATACACGGCTTTACAGATATGCTCGGGTAGAAACCATTTGTCACACAAGTAGTAGCCAACAGTGGCGTGATTCACTTTGTAAATAGTGTCCTCTGCTTTGGTGCCTTCTAAGCCTGACTGCATTGATGCGTCTTTTAGGCTGCTTTGATAGTCGGAATAGTTTTGCATCAGGATGGGGATGCCTGCATCGTGAAACAGGCCGAAGGTGTAGGCCTCTTCGGCATCAATAAGATTTGTTTTTTTTGCAATTAGCGCACAGGTTTGGGCATTCTTCGTAGCAGACTGCCAGAAGGATTCGAGATTCAGGCCCTTGCTAACGCTCTTCCTCAGAGAGACATTTCTAACCAGTCCGATAACCCGGTGTAAGCCCATCAGGCCAACCGCCTGCTGAATGGACGTGACACTTTTGCGTAAGCCAAAGAGCGGGCTGTTAACCGTTTTCAGTACTTCGGAAGCGATACTAATGTCATTGCTGATCATTTCAGCCACTAGATCAAAATTACAACGCTCCTTTTGCGCCTCTAAGTTTATAGATATAAGTAGTTCGGGTTGGGAGGGGATGTCTATTCTTTCGACTAGCTTGTTGGCGGTTAATAGTTCACTTGAGCTCACTGATAGGGGGTCCGCAGTTGATTTGTATGAGTGTATTTGTTGTATTTGGTTTCTAGCAGGTTGTTGAAATTCTACTGACTTGGCCATCTACAGCGTAAAAATCGCGCTCAAAGTGCTCATTTACAGGTGTAAACTCCGCTTTTTCGCTTAATTTTTCCTTGTATCTGGCTCAACTCAGCGAATTTTAACAGCCTGCTAGGTGGAAAGATAAAAGGACAAAGTGGGCTCGCTAGCCCTCGATAGTTTTAATGTTAGTTTATGGCGCAGCTGTTTAGCATAGCGATTTGTAAAAAATTATATGTGAGCGGGTCGGCCTTTTATTATCTGGAGCATGACAAAAATAACAGACAAGGTTTGCAAGGTATTGATTTGGAAGCGTCTTGTTCGGGGTCTTAAATGTCATTGGCCTCTTTTACTGGATGGCTCTTATGTTTACACTTGGCGGCTTTGTTCTGCTTGTTAGAAGGAGTGTGCTGGGGTGGCAAATTGCCAAGAGGAAACAATTTGTGCGAATGGTTTGAATTTCGGGCTAAAGAACTGGGGGACGCTTGATGGTACGCCTACCCTTGGTCTACACGGTTGGCTGGATAATGCTGGAACCTTCGATAAACTAGCCCCCGAATTGAATGATTTGGATTTCCGTGCCATGGATATGGCTGGGCACGGGTTTAGTGATCATCGCCCCCTCGGTTCGCATTATTACATTACTGATTATATCGCTGATGCTATTGCCGTTGCTGATAGCTTGGCTTGGCCCTCTTTTAATCTGATTGGCCATTCTTTGGGTGCGAATGTCGCCCTTATGCTGGCGGGCGTTTTCCCCGAGAGGGTAAAAAAGTTGGTATTAATTGAAGGCTTCGGCCCCCATACTCGACCTGCTTCCGTAGCTGCATCCCAGCTGCGCTCAGCGTTTGCGAAAATGAAAACATACCGCCCAGAGCGCCAGTTAGTCTATGGGGCATGGGATACCATTGTGAAAAAACGCATGGTTGGGGGGACGGTTGTGAATCGCCAAGCTGCCGAGATATTGTGTCAGCGTGGAACGAAAGAGGTCGAAGATGGCTGGGCCTGGCGCTCTGATCCGCGTTTGCGCTATTCTTCTCCGCTGCGCTTCCCCGAGGAAGAGATTCAATCTTTGATTAGCGCAGTAACAGCGCCGACTTGTTTGATACTGGGCGAAGAGGGCATTCCTCGATCTTTTTTGGGCCTGGAAACACGAAAAGATAAGCTCGCTGATCTAAGGATCGAGGCCCTTTCTGGTCGGCATCACCTTCACCTTGAAGGTGAGTCAGGAAAGGTAGCCGCGCTGATTAATGATTTTTTGGATTAATAAAAACAAATGACTAAAAGTTGTGATAGGCCGAGCTGGGAAGCACAGAGTTTTAATGTAAACGGGCTACAAATTCATGCCAAAGTTTGGGGGCCGGAGGATGGAGAGCGGGTGATCGCTCTTCATGGTTGGCTGGACAATGCCGCCAGCTTTGATCTTTTGGCGGCCCAGTTACCTGAGCTTCGAATTTGCGCCATTGACCTGGCAGGCCATGGTTTAAGTGGCCATCGTCCTGGTTGGGGGCATTATTATTTTAATGAGTACGTGTTCGACGTTCTAGAACTCGCCAACCAGCTATCTTGGGATACATTCAGTCTAATGGGGCACTCCATGGGTGCTCATATATCCCTAATGACAGCGGGTACCGAGCCGACCTTGGTGAACAAGTTGATGCTGCTGGAAGGTTTTGGTGCTCCGAGTATGGTTTCAGCAGAAACTATTCCGATTCTTGCGCAAACGGCATTTCGTAAAACTATTGGTTTGCGGCATAAAAAGGCGCCTATTTATCCGAACTTGGATGCCGCAACAAAAGCGCGTGTAAATGGTTTTTTTAAAATAGAAGAATCTGCAGCGCGACTACTTTGTGAGCGTGGTTCGCAGCAAGATAAAGAAGGGCTGGTTTTTCGTTCTGATCCGCGTTTGCGCTTTATCTCCTCTTCTGCGGCGAGTCATCATGAGTTTTGTTCCTATATTCGCTTGGTCACTGCGCCTAGTTGTTTGGTTTTAGCAGAGGAGGGGGTTCCTCGTGATGAAGCGGAAATGCAAGAGCGGATTGATGCGCATAAAGACCTTCGTGTTGAATATTTGCCCGGGGGGCATCACCTGCACATGGAAGAACAGAGTGGAGATGTCGCCAAAATTGTGGCTAATTTTTTTGAAACAAAGCATGAGCCGCTGCAAGGCGGTAGTTAAAGAGCATTTGGCTCTGAAGGTTGTCTGGAATGGTCTGCGAAAAGGAATAATAATGAATAAGTGTTTATTGATCAGAGTGTCTTGCGCTTTGCTAATGGCGTGCTCCTTTTTTATAAGCGGTGTTTCAAATGCTCAAGTCAAAAAATATTTTCCGGAGTTTGACGAGTTCCCTGAAGCGAGTTTGTTGAACGAAGCGAAGGAGCCAGGCGAATCCATCTACAGGCTGCCTCTTGGAACCTTAAAGAGAAAAGAGGGGAGTCTGCACCCGGAGCACGAAAAAAAACTAAAGGGAGAGGTCAGGCATTTAACCTATGAAATACCTCGCGACTATTCGCCCAGCGAGGTATTTCGCCACTACCTAAATTTTTTTATTGAACAAAAAAAATATCAGTCACTCTATGCCTGTGAGTCACGCGCATGTGGCAGCAACAATCACTGGGCGAATGTTATATTTTCCCAGCGGGTGCTTAATGGAATTGTGGATACCCAGCGATATGTCGCTATGCGGGCGCCGTCTTCTTCCTCTGTGGATTATATTGCTTTGTATTTTGTGCAGCGTGGAAATAAAAAAAATTATATCCATCTCGACTTGATCGATGTTGAGGGTGAGTCAGAGAGCGAGAATCACGAACCGTTTTCTCTGTCCAGTGCTAGCTTTAGTACCATTAACGGTTTGGCGTTTTCTTCCGCCGGTGAGTTAGATGTAGAGCGTAGCCAAGTGGCTCTAAATGACTTGCTGCAGTGGTTGAGAAGCAATCCTCAATTGCCGCTTGCTCTCGTAGCGCATACAGAGGCGCGTAGTGATGTTGGTCTTGCCTTAAAGCAATCAAAGCACGCGGCTGATAGTTTGCTTGCTTATGTGAGTGCGCAAAAAATCGGACTGGGGCCTGAGTTGCGAGCATACGGTGTGGGACCTCTGTCGCCAAGGCCTTCTGAGCAGAGGCTAGGGGCTTATTGGGTTGAATTGGTAAAGCTTTCTCCCTAAATTCTTGTTCTTATTCGTAAGGCTGATGTCCTTCATTTGTTAATTTTTCGGGCTTGCTTTAGTATGCCGTTTTTTTGTGCGCGCGCTGCGTTAAGGTTTTTCTGAGCACCAAATCAGTGTTCCAAGTGTTGTCTGGAACGATTTTCTGTAATGAAGTGTGTCTCTTTTATTAATCAGGGTTGGCGATATTCTTAAAACAAGTGTAAAAAAATTCCTTTCTTATGCGCTGCTTTTTTTTCCTCCTCCGTGTTTGCGAGTGAGACGGCGCTCAATGCTGGGAATACCTCGTGGATTTTGATCTCTACGGCATTAGTGCTAATGATGACGCTGCCAGGTTTAGCGCTTTTTTATGGTGGTTTGGTACGTGTTAAGAACGTGCTGTCGGTATTGATGCAGTGTTTTGCGATTACCTGTGCTGTATCTATCATATGGCTGATTGGCGGGTATTCACTGGCCTTTGCCGAAGGTTCGGCTTGGCTTGGCGGGCTGCAAAAGGCCATGTTTTCCGGTATAGGGCGGGAAAGCATGTCTGGCGATATTCCTGAGATTCTTTTTGCCTTGTTTCAGCTCACCTTTGCGGTTATTACGCCGGCACTGATTGTGGGTGGCTTTGCTGAGCGCATAAAGTTTTCTGGCATGTTGATCTTTTGTGTTGCCTGGAGTTTGGTGGTGTATTCGCCGGTTACCCATTGGGTTTGGGGTGGCGGTTGGCTCGGAGAAATGGGCTTGCTTGATTTTGCTGGTGGCACCGTTGTGCATATTACTGCTGGCGTGGCCGCTTTGGTTGCAGCGATATATTTAGGCCCCAGGGATGGTTTTACCAAAGTGCCCATGCCTCCCCATAATATGACCATGACGGTGACGGGCGCAGGTTTGCTCTGGGTTGGATGGTTTGGCTTTAATGGTGGTAGCGCGCTGGCAGCCAATGGCGACGCCGCCATGGCGATGCTGGTGACGCATATCTCTGCTTCCATGGGAGCGCTAACTTGGATGACGCTGGAGTGGTGGAAATTTGGCAAGCCCTCGGCCTTGGGTATTGTCACCGGCATGGTGGCCGGCCTGGGAACCATTACTCCGGCTTCCGGTTTTGTTGGCCCCGGCGGCGCTCTTATTATTGGTCTGTTGGCGGGAATCACCTGTTTTTACGCCACGTTGTATATAAAGAAAGTTCTCAAGATTGATGATTCATTGGATGTATTTCCTGTGCGTGGCGTTGGCGGTATTCTGGGTACCTTCCTGGCCGGTATTTTTGCTTCCACGGAGCTGGGTGTTTTTAGTGGTTTTGGTTTTGCTGATGGTATTAGCAGCATGCTGGGGCAGGTGAAAGTTCAGCTTATAGGTATTGTTGCCACCTTCGTTTATACGGCCATCACCACTTATGTGCTGCTGCGTATTGTGGATGCAGTGGTAGGATTGCGCGTTGAGAAAGAAGGGGAATACGAAGGCCTGGATTTAGCGCTTCACGACGAAAGGGGTTACGATCTGTGATGTGTGCATTTGAATATTGCTATGCATAACAATGATATAGACCATTTTATGGTGCTGTAATATGAGAGTCTATGGCTTGCTTGAGGGTCCCTAAGCGGTCTCCTTAAGCGCCGCGAAAACGGATGAAAATTAGATGTTGCCAAGAGCCTGAGTATCGATTAAGGTACACCAACCTTGATCTAAACGATCGTTTGAAAACACGGTTTTTGAAACGCGTTGTGGATTGAAGGTATGCAGCAGGGGTCTACTTACTAACTGGCTGCGACAAAAAATATTATAAACCTTGTTTTGGCGATATACGTCAAAGTGAAATAAAACATTAACGGAGATATGAACATGTCTGTAGAATTCTTAAGCGATGATTGGTTTGCAAAAGTTGAAGAGCTGCGTGCTGCAGCTGGTGATCTTGAAGTTCCTGCACAGTTGGCTGACCTTCAGTTAAACCTGACTGTTACTGATGGTAGCGATGAAGTGAACATGGCTCTTAACGGTGGAAACCTTGAGCGTGGATCTATCGACGGTGCTTCAACTACTTTGATCGTACCTAAAGATCTTGCTTACAAATTGTTCATCGAGCAGGACCAGTCTGCAGCAATGCAGGGTTTCATGAGCGGTCAAATTAAAGTTGAAGGCGACATGAGCAAAATGATGGCTATGCAAAGCGTTCAGCCTTCTGCTAAGCAGAACGAACTGACTGCTAAAATTGCAGAAATCACTGCTTAATTTTTGTCAGCTCTTTGATGAAAGTTTAAAACAGCCCGCTTTTTAGTGGGCTGTTTTTTTTTGGAAGCGCAATATTTTTTAAGTTTCTCTAATTCTTGAGGCTTCTGTTTATCCGCGAAAGGTGAAGTTTTAAGGGTAATGACTAATAAGGAGTAAGGAATAATGTCTAAGAAAATTACAAATGATTTGCTCGGTATTACATTTGATCCTATGCCCGTTGAATGGGATTCCAATGCTGTTCAGTTGTATGCAGTAGCAACCGGTGCTAAGCCGCCTGAAGAATTGGATTTTCTTTATGAAGGCCGTGGTCCAAAGGTATTACCTACATTTGGTGTTGTGCCTGGTATGGCGACTATGGGTGGTTTGATTGCCAATGTTGAATTCAACCTGGCTATGCTGCTTCACGGAGAGCAATCTATTACTTTGCACCGTCCAATTCCCTCTAACTGTAAAGGCACAGCCGTAGGAAAAATTTCCGAAGTTTGGGATAAAGGCAAGGCTGCGGTTCTGGGTGTTGAAGGCGAAGTATCCGATAAAAATGGCCCTATCTTCACTGTCCACTCTACGATGTTTATTCGTGGTGCCGGTGGTTTTGGTGGCGAGCGTGGTCCTTCTACTGCAGGAAAAAATGAGCCACCAGCGCGTGATCCCGATCATGTTGTTGAAGATGTGACTCATACTGAGCAGGCTGCGTTATACCGTCTTACTGGCGACCGTAACCCAATTCATATTGACCCTGCTTTTGCACAGATGGGCGGCTACAAAGAGCCGTTCCTACACGGACTTTGCTCCTACGGTTTCGTTGGACGCGCGGCTGTGAAGGCGCTTTGTGGCGGTGATCCAGATCGCTTTGTTTCTATGGAAGCACGCTTTGCTGATCAGGTTTACTGTGGTGATAGCATCATTACTAAGTTCTGGGTTGTTGGTGAAGGCGAAGCAATTGTTTCTGCTGAAACCCAAAAAGGAAATGTTGTTCTTTCTCAGGCAAAAATTACTTATAAGCCAGAGTAAAGCGACTCTACCTGGGGCTGCTGTGTGTAGCCCCAGACAGTTGTTTTGTTTTTAGCTATTCGCGCTCAGTGGGCTTATCTGCCTCATGCCTTATGGTGACTGATTTTGCTATTCACGCCCTGTTCATAATGAATGATGGAGTATAAGGATATGGCTTCTATTTCAGCGCTTAAATTAAATTCAATTTTTTCGGCTTTGTTGCTGAGTTTATCTGTCGTTATGCCGGGAGTGCTGGCTGCGAAGGAAGCCAGTGTTCAGCTGGCTGGCTCTAGTTCGATTGGCCCAAAAGTAGTCGCGGAGGGTGCGGCAAAGCGTTTAACCGATCGTTTAACGCAAGAGAAGGCCGCCATAGAGGAGTCTCCTGACCTGGTGAAGCAGCTTGTAGAGCAAGAGCTTTTGCCAATCTTTGATGCGCGACTAATGTCCCGGCTAGTGATGTCCTCAAACTGGAAAAAGGCCAGTAATGAGCAGCAGCAGGCATTTACCCTTGCCTTCCGCAATATCTTGATAAAAACCTACTCAAATGCCTTTGCCGCCTATGACGGCCAGGAGATAGAGTTTAAGGCCCCGGTATTTGATAAGACTCACAGGAAGGCCATTGTCCGTAGTAGAATTTTACAGAAGGAAAAAATGCCAATTCTGGTGGATTACCGCTTGAGGAAGACAGATCAGGGCTGGCTGGTATACGATGCGGTGATCGAAGGGGTGGGCGTGGTGAAATCCTATCGAAGCCAAATTAAAGAAAAAGTGGATGAAAAGGGCATCGCCTTGATGATTAAAGATATAGAAATTGAGGCATGTGGAGATAAGGGTTGTGGTGTGAGCTGGTGACTTGGTAGCTGTTTAGCTTCTGCTCGTTTTGAGGGGCTTTGCGAGTGTTTCTTTTGAAAGAGGTTTTTTCTATCCAGTTTTGACCGAGTATCACTGAGGGCCTAGATTAGGTAATCCCTCAGGTTCTTGTCTACTTTGTGGATTGTTTGCCATAAGAGAAAATGGCGGAGCGGACGGGATTCGAACCCGCGACCCCCGGCGTGACAGGCCGGTATTCTAACCAACTGAACTACCGCTCCGAATAGCTATCGGGTATTTTGGTGGGTGGTACAGGGATCGAACCTGTGACATCCGCCTTGTAAGGGCGACGCTCTCCCAGCTGAGCTAACCACCCTAGTCCTGCCATTGGATATTTCATCCGTGTGCAGTGTCTTGCCCGAAGCGAGGCGCTAATCTTACTGATTCTACTGGGCGAGTCAAGCCTTAGTTTAGAAAATATGACAAAGCTGTAATGAATTTGTGTTTGGTTATAAATTAGTGTCTGTGTTGAGCGTTTGGGCTTTTTGTTGTACTTAACAAGCTGGACTTATCAATAGCTTCGCTATAGTCTAGCCGCTTTTTTAGGCTCGACAGGACATGAAAGTAAGCGAGTTTCAGTTCGAACTTCCTGATGCATTAATTGCTCAATTCCCCTTGTCAGGCAGGAGCGATAGCCGTCTTTTGGCCCTCGATAAAACAAGCGGCCAAGTCTCCCATCTTGAATTTACCGATATCCTTGATTTGCTACACGAGGGAGACCTGCTGGTATTTAACAATACCAAGGTGGTTCCTGCCCGGCTTTTTGGGCGAAAGGAAACCGGTGGCAAGGTTGAGGTGCTCATTGAGCGTATTACGGGTGAACACAGCGCTTTAGCCCATGTTCGCGCAAGCAAATCTCCTGCCTCTGGATCTGCTATATTGCTTGAAGGGGGAATAGAGGCAAGGGTAAAGGGGCGGAAAGGCGATCTCTTTGAGCTGACTTTTAATGGCGAGCAGTCCTTGCTTAGCCTGCTGGAAAAACACGGTCATATGCCTCTGCCTCCTTATATGGAGCGCGAGGACGCCAGTGAGGACCGCGAGCGCTATCAAACCGTTTATGCGGCTATACCGGGTGCGGTGGCCGCTCCCACTGCGGGCTTGCACTTTGATGAAGCAATATTGCAGCGTTTAAAGGACAAGGGGCTTGAGTTTGTGTTCGTAACCCTTCATGTGGGCGCTGGCACATTTCAACCGGTACGAGTTGATCAGGTGGAAGATCATCCTATGCACAGTGAGTATATTGAGGTTGATCAAGCCGTCGTTGATAAGATTAATCAGGTCAAAGCCTCCGGGGGTAGAGTGGTTGCAGTGGGCACTACCAGCGCCCGTTGTTTAGAAAGTGCCTGCGCTCAGGGAGAATTAAAGCCCTACCACGGTGAAACAGATATTTTTATCTACCCTGGTTACTCTTTTGGTGTGGTGGATGCACTGCTGACAAATTTCCATTTACCAAAATCGACATTATTGATGTTGGTTTGTGCTCTTGCGGGCAAGCAGCATGTTTTGAATGCTTATCGCAAGGCCGTTGAAGAAGAGTACCGATTTTATAGTTATGGGGATGCCATGTTTATTTCTTCCCCTGTTAGTGAATAACGAACCTCTGGCGGTTATAACAAGCAATGAAATTTCAGTTAAAAAACACTGACGGTGATGCGCGGCGCGGCACTCTTGAATTTGAGCGAGGCAATGTTGAAACGCCTGCATTTATGCCCGTCGGCACCTACGGTACGGTCAAAGGGATGTTACCCCGCGATATTCGTGAGATTGGCGCAGAGATTATTCTCGGTAATACCTTCCACCTTATGCTTCGGCCAGGCACTGAAATTGTACGCGCCCATGGTGATCTGCATGATTTTATCGGCTGGTCTGGCCCAATCCTGACCGACTCGGGTGGGTTTCAGGTGTTCAGTCTGGGAGAAATGAGAAAAGTCACCGAAGAGGGTGTTGCTTTTCGTTCTCCGGTAGATGGTTCGCCGGTTTTTCTTGATCCCGAGCGCTCAATGGCGGTGCAGAGAGAGCTGGGCAGTGACATTGTGATGATCTTTGATGAGTGTACGCCCTATCCGGCGACGGAGGCAGAGGCTCGCCATTCCATGGAGTTGTCCCTGCGCTGGGCCGCGCGCAGCAAAGTGGCGCATGGTGATAATCCCTCAGCCCTGTTTGGTATTATCCAAGGCGGTATGTACGAGCCACTTAGAAAAATTTCTCTGGATGGTTTGTTGGAAATTGGCTTTAACGGTTACGCCATCGGCGGGCTTTCAGTGGGTGAGCCGAAAGATGAAATGAAAAAGGTGATTTCCAGTATTACCCCTCAAATGCCTAAGGATGCCCCACGTTATTTGATGGGCGTGGGTACACCAGAAGATATTGTCGAAGCGGTGCGCCGAGGCATTGATATGTTTGACTGTGTGATGCCTACACGCAATGCGCGTAATGGCCATCTTTTTACGTCAAATGGTGTGGTAAGAATTCGTAATGCTGTAAATAAAACTGACACCTCTGCGCTGGATAGCGAATGCGACTGCTATACCTGCAAAAACTTTAGCCGCGCTTATCTTCATCATCTCGACAAATGTAAAGAAATGCTAGGAGCGCAGCTGAATACCATTCACAATCTTCATTATTATCAAAGCTTGATGAAGGGTTTGCGTACAGCCATTGAACAAGGTAGATTGAGCGCCTTTGTGGATGCGTTCTATGAAAAGCGCGGGTCGTTGACTCCGGTGCTCGAATAGGGATGGGCATTTAGTTAGACCTTCGCCCGAGAGTTAGTACTTTAAAAACAGCGTATGAAATCCAATATTGGAAATTTTTAGTAAAATATTTGTAGAAAAAAAGAGGTGTTTCAAGAATGAACTTTTTTATATCCCCTGCTTTTGCAGAAGCCGTCCCCCCTCCTATGGAAGGGCCAAATCCCATGATCCAAGTGGCACTTCTGGCGGGTTTCCTCCTTATCTTTTATACCTTTGTGATGCGCCCCCAGCGTAAACGGGATAAGGCGAAACTTAATTTAATTGCCTCGTTACAGAAAGGCGATGAAGTGGTCACTAGCGGGGGAATCGTGGGTAAAATCACCAAGGTCAGCGAAGGCTTTGTAGTGGTAGAAGTCTCTGACAAGCTGGAGCTGAAATTTCAGCGTGCTTCAATTATTGCCAGCTTGCCTAAAGGTACAATGAAAGCCATATAGTGAAAGACCTTTGCATAAGCGTCACCTTGCTTTCATGTGGTGTCGCTAAAGGTTATTTTTTTGCGAAGATGTGCGCAAACGTTCACTTACTATAAGTAAACTCTCTCTTTGCGCACATTGTTGCCTGTCCTAAAATACCTACTGTTGGTACCTGAAGAAAAACAAGCTCTTCTGCAATGAACACAGCTAATTGGTCTATCCTAAACGCACCTCTCATTTCTGTAGGTGTAATAAACGCACTTTAAATTGGAATCGAATGACGCCAGGGCGCCCCGTATGTTGAACAAATACCCATTGTGGAAAAATTTACTGGTTGTTTTTGTCTGCTTGGTAGGCTTGATATTTGCCTTGCCAAATATTTACCCTGAAGACCCCATTGTGCAAATTTCCGGCGCAACGGCATCTGGGAAAGTTGATGGTGCAGTGTTGGATAAAGCACTGGAGGCTCTTGGGCAAGCTGGGGTTGAGGTTAAGTCTAGTGCTTTGTCGGGCGCATCAGGCGTGATTCGTTTTCATGATGGTGATACCCAGCTGATCGCCAAAGACTTGGTAAAGTCCGCCTTGGGTGATGACTATGTGGTTGCTCTAAATCTTGCCTCTACCATGCCAGATTGGCTGGCTTCTTTTGGAGCAAGCCCAATGAATCTCGGGCTTGATTTACGGGGCGGCGTACACTTTTTACTTGAAGTGGATATGGAGAAAGCCCTCGAGCCACGTACTACCGGCTATATCGACGAAATTCGCTCTGGTCTACGGAAAGAGGGAATTCGTTATCGTTCTGCTAAACGAGAGGGAGGCGGAAAAATCTCCGTAAAATTTACCGACCCTGCGGAGCAGTTAAAGGCCAATGCCTGGATCAGGGAAAACTTCCGACAGTTTGTTATCAGTGTTGACGAAGGTGCCGCAGAGCAATTTATCAAACTTCAGCTTTCAGAATCCGCGCTGAAAGAAATACAGGATTATGCAATTACTCAAAACCTCACCGCCCTGCGCAACAGGGTGAACGAACTGGGCGTGGCGGAACCCATCGTGCAGCGACAAGGTGTTGATCGCATTGTGGTGGAGCTTCCAGGTGTGCAGGATACCGCCGAAGCCAAGCGTGTTTTAGGGCGCACCGCCAGCTTGGAGTTCAGGCTGGAGGACAGTGAGGGAGACCTTGAGGCCGCCATGAATGGACGCGTTTCCAGCCGCTCGGAGTTATTCCCTTTTAAGGGTGACAAAGGCGCGCCTGTACTAACCCTTAAAAAAGTTATCGTTACCGGTGAGCGTGTGGTAAATGCCCGTTCCGGTTTTGATGAAAATAGTCGTCCACAGGTGAACATAACGCTGGATGGTGGGGGTGGAAAGAGAATGAACCGCGTTACCCGTGATAATGTCGGGCGGCGTATGGCGGTTATCTTTGTTGAACATAAAGAGCGCACCAAGGTTAGAAAAGAGGGTGGCGTATTTGTTAGTGAAAAAGAGCGTTACGTAGAAAAGTACGCCATTAACGTCGCCACGATTCAGTCCGCTTTGGGGCACAGTTTCCGTATCACTGGCCTGGATAGCGTTTTGGAATCAAAAGAACTGGCCCTGTTGCTGAGAGCTGGTGCCTTGGCTGCGCCCATGTATTTTGTGGAAGAGCGAACCATCGGCCCAAGCCTGGGTAAAGAAAATATCGAAGCGGGTCTTATGTCAGTGCTATTGGGTTTTGCACTGGTGATGGTGTTTATGTTGGCGTTTTATCGTCTGTTTGGCGTTTTTGCCAATGTGGCGCTGTTGGTGAATGTATTGCTGATTGTGGCAGTGATGTCGCTAATACCTGGAGCCACCTTAACACTGCCTGGTATCGCCGGTATTGTATTAACGGTAGGTATGGCGGTTGATGCCAACGTTTTGATTTTTTCACGAATAAAAGAAGAGCTAGGCAACGGTCGTTCGCCTCAGGAAGCCATCCGCTCCGGTTATGACCGCGCATTTGTAACAATTCTGGATGCAAATATAACGACACTTATTGTTGCACTGATTCTATTTGCAGTGGGAACCGGCCCGGTCAAAGGTTTTGCCGTAACACTATCCGTAGGGATTTTGTGCTCCATGTTTACCGCAATAGTAGGAACACGCGCCTTGGTGAACCTTGTATACGGTGGCCGCTCAGTGGAAAAACTGTCCATCGGTTATAAAGAAGCGAAATAAGCCCCGTCTGCCAATTGAACTATTCCGAGAGGAAATTTAAAAATGACCGTACTTGACTTCATGGGTAAAAGAAAACTCGCGGCAGTATTTTCAAGCATATTGCTCGTTGCTTCCATCGTTTCGCTGGCTACTCAGCAGTTGAGCTTGGGCCTGGATTTTACGGGTGGCACCTTAATAGAAGTGGGCTACCAACAGCCTGCAAACCTTAATGAGATTAGAAGTACTCTTAAGGCAGCAGGGTACGATGACGCAGTGGCACAGAACTATGGCAAGGCAACGGACGTATTAGTGCGACTCGCGCCACAAGAGGGTGAGAAAGAGTCCATCGCTAACAATATTGTTGAGGAGCTTAATAAGACCTCATCCAGTGAAGTCACCCTGCGCCGTGTTGAGTTTGTTGGCCCGCAGGTGGGTGACGAGTTGCGTGATCAAAGCGGCATCGCCATGATTGTCGCCCTCGGTGTGATGATGGTCTACATTCTCTTTCGTTTCCACTTCAAGTTTTCTGTGGGTGCGGTGGCAGCCTTGTTTCATGATGTGATTATTACACTGGGTTTCTTTTCTGTCTTTCAGATCCCCTTTGATTTGACGGTATTGGCTGCGGTGCTTGCTGTGATCGGTTATTCCCTTAATGATACCATCGTTGTATCTGACCGGATCCGTGAGAACTTTCACGAAATGCGCAAAGGCGACGCCATTCAGATTATCAATGTCTCGTTATCCCAAACACTGGGGCGAACATTAATTACCTCCATCACCACACTGCTGGTACTTGTTGCTCTTTTTGTCTTTGGCGGAGAGCTTATTAAAGGTTTTTCGATCGCGCTTATGGTGGGAGTGTTAATCGGGACCTATTCATCTATCTACGTGGCAAGTAATATTCTGCTCGCCATGGGAATCTGCAAAGAGGATTTTATTCACGTTGAAGCAGAAGTGATGGATGATCGCCCATAAAACATAGCTAGGGTATCTCTAAAGATTAGAACTTTTAGAGATGCCCGGTAGTTACTAGATGGCTTCCGGGCTCCCTGCTTTAGAATCATAAAAATATAAACAGGGGGTCTTAAATGAATAAAGCAAAATCTTTCTATGTCATTCTATGCATCGTTGCGATTTCTCGGGCTGTCTCTGAGTATAAAGCCCCAGCTCACTCAAGTATTTGATCTTACCTGACTAGGTGCCTTTGTTGCTTTGGCCCCCCAGGGGATATGTTCTCGACTCGGATGACCTTCCGAGTGGCGAGCCCATCTTCTGATTAACCCTTCCAAATTTATGCGTCCCTCGCAGGCGCTGCTATTTCGAGTGTCGCTTTTTTCTTTAATGTGGGTGTCGGAGTGATTGGCTTCGTGCTCTATGACTTTTGGTGTTCCCGTTTTACGCATCTGCCAAATCAGGCACGCCAGCCCGGTAAAAGATAGCAAGTTGGGCGTCGTAAAATCCGCCTCATTTATCGGCAAGCCCACCTTGATGATTTTCTTTCGTGGCACTTGGTGCACCTTGTGTATGGCGCAAATCAAAGAAGTGGTGGTGCAATACAAAGAGATTGCCGCAAGGGTGTAGAAGTCGCCTTAGTAAGCCCTCAGCCAGAAGCAAATGCTCAGAAGCGGGCCAAAAATTTGATGTAACGTATCGCCTTCTTACCGACGAAAACAATAAAACCACTAGGAGGCTGGAAATTGTAAACCCTGACGGAGCTCCCGTCGGTTTGGGTTTGATAGGGTATGAGAGCGAAGCAGTAATGCCAACGGCATTATTAATCAATGCGGTAGGCAAATTGCTTTATATTGATATGACAGAAAACTACCGCGTTTATATCTGAGTTAGATCAGTTTCCGGATTATTGAAGAAAGAGGCGGTGCGGTTTAAGGTGTTAGCGTAGTACGTTGGATTAATTATTGAGTTGTAGTGTGGTGCGTATTTCTGCTTGGGAGTTTAAGATGTTTTTGGCTTGGTTGCGAAATTAACAGGAATTTTTGTCCGTATTCAAATAATAACAAGTAGGCGCACGTAAATTCAGAGTGTTGCCCCAGTGACAGCTGTTGCTAAAAGTTAAAAGAGCGAAGATAAGTGAAGATAAAAGGTAGTTGTCTGTGTGAGTGCATTGAGTTTAGTGCCGCAGACATAAACATAAACAATAGTATCTGTTAATGTCATTGCTCGCTGTGTCGAAAGCAAGGCGGCTCCGCTTTAAATAGTGGAAACAGCTCACTTTGGCGCACCTACAAAACTATAGTAAAGATATTAGGAGCTCCATTTTATTTAGCCCTTAACACTCTCGGAAATGATTTTATGGGCGTTCTGTAGTTGTTTCATAAGTGGGGGATTACCGTTAGATTTAGAAATCCTATAACTATCGTGTTGGAGCGTTCATAAATGGAAAAGAAAAATAGACTCCTTTCGAGGAGAAGTAGAAGATTCATCCGAGATGTTGTTGTACATACTCCAATTTTGAAATTGACCTTCCTATTAGTCATATTATGGATGTTCTTTGCTGCTGGGCTATATTTTGGTGAAAGTGGAGCAGAGGGCACAACGATAACGTCGTACGGAAGAGCCTTGTATTGGGGTATAGCGGCTTTTTCCACTGCTGGAATTGCTGATATGCCCGTAAATGGAATATCCGAAATTATAGGTGCAATATGGATAGTTCTCGGATCTATGCTCTTCTTCGGTGCAATTGTTTCCACGATTACTGCGTATTTTATGCGTCCATTGCAACGTCCATCAAAGCAAATCATAGATATAATTGAGTACAATCTTGAACAACTTGATGACTTAACTATAGAAGAGTTAGAGCTTCTAAAAGACACAACAGATTCTCTCATAAAGCATATGGAACACTTGAAAACAAAAAAGGGAAAAGCGATGCGTTCTAGGATTACGGATAATGCAGGGAGCTAATAGTGGTTCAATGAACAATAGGGCACCTCTAAAATTGGAATTTAATCTTCACTTTTCTTGAAAATCTTCAAATTAAGCCCTTTTAATACAAACGGTTATCATTTGAAGTAATAAAACACCATTGCTAATGGGGCTACCTTTTTTTTCTTGCTGGGGTTTGTGGGAGCCGTACTGGGTGGCATTTGGTTGTTATTTCCAATTTGACGAAGTGGAAAGTAAATCATTTCGGAGATATTTATGAATCATCAAGAATGTTCACGTTTATTGTTGCTAAGTTGTTTGATTTTTCCTGTTTTTGCATCAGCAGAAGCCTTACAAGATGCTTGGGAGCTTGCCTTGCGTGTTAACAATACACTTAAGGCAGCAGCTGAAAACAGTGCGGCTTCAGGCCAGCAGTTAGAGGCTGCTAAGTCGCTCCGCTTACCTGTTTTATCGTTACAGTCTGGATATAGCAGGCTAGAGAATGAACCTGCATCAGTGGCCTCTCTTGGTGGTTCATCGGTTACTTTTCCTATCGCTAAAAAAGAGAGCTATTCGTATAGGGCAATGGCTAGTTTGCCTCTATATACCAGTGGCCGTATTAGTAAAAGTATCGAAGCAGCTGATGCGGCTTTTCAAGCTTCACGAATACTGGAATCAAGTAAGAAAATAAACTTGAAGCTAAAGGTTTCTGAAACTTATGTGATGGTGCTCCGTGTATCTAAAAGCTTGGAGGTTGCTAAAAGCCATGTTGTAAGCCTTGAAGCACATCGCAACGATGTAAAAAACCTGTATCAGCAAGGAATGGTTTCACAAAATGATTTGCTTGCTGCCGAGGTTGCTCTAGCTGATGCGAAACAACAAGCGATTCAGGTTGAGAACAACTTGAATATTGCTCATTCGGCTTATAATCGTTTTATGGCTAGACCACTGAATCAGCCAGTTTATTTAGAGAGGGTTACAATAGAACCTTTTAGTGAATCGCTTGATGTATTGACTGAGAGAGCGATAAAAAATAGGGATGAACTGAAACTGTTGCAGCAGCAAATCAACGCGCATCACCATCAGGTAGCTGCCATACGCGCTGAAACCGGGCCGCAACTGGCTTTAAGCGGGGGCTATGCTTACCAACAAAACCCATATCAGGTTCATGAAGGTCAGTGGCAGGCCAGTGTGGGTATGGAATGGAAATTATTTGAGGGTGTTACTCATCACAAAGCTTCTGCAATGGCGCATCAGGCCGCAGTGCTACGAGCGAAACGTGAAGATTTATCAACTCAAATAAAGTTACAAGTTAGGCAGTATTGGTTAGATGGGCAAGAAACAGAGAAACGGATTGCTGTGACAAATAAAAGTATTAAACAGGCTGCAGAGAACTTGAGGGTCAATCAAGATCGTTATGGGAATGGGCTGTCTACCAACACAGAAGTTCTGGATGCAGAAAATTTGCGGACACTAAGCGAATATAATCATTCAAATGCTATTTTTGATGCGGTTTTGGCAGGACTGAGGCAGAAGTGGGCAATTGGTGAACTCTAAATGAAGGGAAGATGATGCATAATTTAATGAAGAAAATAATAACGTTAACTTTTATGGTGACAGTCGTAGGCGTTTTTATTGCTGTTTGGTGGTCATTCTTTCGTGTAACACTCCTGCCAAAAGGGCTTGTTCAAGCGAACGGTCGGATTGAAGGCGACCACTACACGGTTGCCGGAAAAATAGGGGGGAAAATTATCGAGCTGAAAGCCCGTGAGGGTGATGAAGTTAAGAAAGGGCAGATTCTTGTCAAGCTAGATGATGCCCAAATCAATGCAAAAGTATTACAAGCCAAACAAGGGCTTGTTGCGGCTGATGCACTATGTCGTGCAGCGGAGGTATCTGAGCAACAAAGTAAGCGTGATAAGGTTCGCCTACAAAACCTGCAACATAAACATTCAGTGAGTAAGCAAGCGGCCGAACGGGCAACATCAGCATGGGAAGTTGATAAAGATAGATTGGCTGCCGCACATGCACAGTGCGGGGTCTCTGCGGCAACGCTTCAAGAGGTGCTCAGTTTAAAGGATGATTTAACAATTCATGCCCCTGCAAAAGGAGTTATTACGACCCGGATTGTCGATGAAGGCGAGGTAGTCGCGGCAGGTAGCCCACTCTTTGATATTGTTGATCTTGATCGGCTTTATCTGAAAGTTTATGTTCCAGAAAAACAGATCGGAAAAATACGTTTAGGTCTACCTGCTCGTATTTATAGCGATGCCTTTCCTGATGCCCCCTTTCCCGCAACCGTACGTTATATCGCATCCCGTGCTGAATTTACTCCTAAAGAGGTACAGACACCTGATGAGCGCGTTAAGTTGGTCTATGCGGTCAAACTATATTTGACAGAGAATCCGGACCACAGGCTAACACCAGGGCTACCTGCTGATGCAGTGATTCAATGGAAAGAAGGTGTCGAATGGGAGAAGCCACGTTGGTGATATCCGCTCAGCCTGATTCGATTGTCAATGTTCAAAACTTCCATAAGCGCTATCGTAAACAGACCGCAGTGGAAGGGGTTAGTTTTGCAATTAAGAAGGGTGAAATTTACGGCTTAATCGGCCCTGATGGGGCGGGTAAAAGCTCGTTGATGAAAGCGATCTCAGGAATACTGACCTACGACAGCGGTAGCGTTGAGGTTTTTGGTACGTTGATCTCTTCGGAGGCGAGTGCTGAATCAGTTAAAGGGCGAATTGGCTTTATGCCGCAGGGTTTGGGGCAAAACCTTTATGGAGAATTATCGGTAGAAGAAAATATCGATTTTTTTGCCCAACTTCGAGAGGTATCCCCCGAACAGCTCATTAGCCGAAAGTGTAAGTTATTGGCCATGACCCGCTTAGAGAAATTTACTGATAGACCAATGAAGTTGTTATCAGGGGGAATGAAGCAAAAACTGGGTCTGGTCTGCACCTTAATTCATGAACCTGAGCTTATTATTTTAGATGAGCCGACGACGGGTGTTGACCCCGTTTCGCGTCGCGATTTCTGGGCTATTTTGACGGAGTTATTACGGGAGCAGAATATTTCTGCTTTGGTGTCTACGGCCTATATGGATGAAGCCACCCGTTTTCAACAGCTTTCCTTAATGTACGAGGGGAAAGTGATTGCCGCAGGTGAACCAGAAAAAATTATTGCCAAAGTTCCAGGCACACTGGTTGAGCTAGTGGCTCATCCTCAAGCGGCTGCTTTGTCACAACTCAAACCCATCTTTCAACAGGTTGAAGCCGTGGGTGCAGTGCTACGGGTGTTTGCTGAGGGGCAGGAAGAAGAGACCGCGATTAAGCAGGTAAAATCTTTATTATCAAACCAGGAAGTTAGTGCGATACATGCCTCACAGCCTGAGATGGAAGATGCGTTTATAGCCTTGTTAAGCCAGGCTAATTTGACCGATAGTGATACAGCGCCAGCAATTAACACGCATAAAGAAAGTGAAATAGATGCATCGAAAAAAGATGGGTTAGCCATTGAAGCAGAGAATCTATGCCGTAATTTTGGTGCCTTCAGGGCAGTAGATCAGGTCAGCTTTCAAGTTAAACAGGGTGAGATTTTTGGTCTTCTCGGTGCTAATGGTGCGGGTAAATCAACGGTATTTAAAATGCTGACGGGCATCATGCGACCGACTGGTGGGGAAGGCAAGGTGGCTGGACAAGATATGCTGCGCGCCACTCAGGCAATTAAAGAGCGTATTGGTTATATGTCTCAGGCATTTTCTCTCTATCAGGATATGACCGTGCTAGAAAATATTCGCCTCTATGCACGTATTTATGCGGTACCTCGTAAACAGTTAAAGCAGCGAGTCGATTGGGTTATTGAGACAGCGGGACTGCAAGGTGTCGAGAAGCGTTTGGCGGGTGCATTACCGATGGGAATCCGTCAACGATTAGCATTAGGCTGTGCCTTGGTACACAAGCCAAAAGTATTATTTTTGGATGAGCCAACCTCGAGTGTTGATCCAGTAGGGCGGCGACGTTTTTGGGATATTTTGATTCAGATGGCGCGTGTTGAGCAGGTGGCCATCCTCGTTACCACACACCATATGAGCGAGGCAGAACACTGTGACCATTTAGCGCTGATGTATGCGGGTCGTATCATTGCTGATGCAACACCGGCGCAGATGAAGGTGGCTTTAGTAGAAGCCGCTGGAGAGCTTTTAGAAGTAAGCACAGATCAGCCTTTATTGGCGCTTAAGTTAATTGAACAGGCTGGTTTTGACGAGGCAGCTCTATTTGGTAAAAAAATTCACTTGCTTGCAAAAGAGTCTCAACAAGTGCGTCAACAAATTGAGCCATTATTAACGGCAAGTCATATTTCTTTGCACTCGATTTCACCACGCCCGCCAAGTTTAGAGGATGTGTTTATCCATCAAATCATGACGCACGAAAACGAAGTGGAGTAGCCATGAATATTAATCGGGTTAAGATATTGGCTTTTAAAGAGTGGCGGGAGATTCTGCGCGACCGTCTGTTTTTCTCTCTTGCTTTTGTCGCACCCATTTCAATGATGCTGGTTTTTGGCTATGGCATTAAGATGGATGTTGAAAATATTCCTTTTGCCATCCTTGACCAAGATCGTTCCGCAATGAGCCGTGATTATCTCCATCTATTTATTGATTCTCGCTATTTTGATTATCAAGGCGATGTTGCAAATGAGAGAGAGATCGATAACTTAATAGCAGGCAGTAAAATTCGTTTTGCGATTATCGTACCGCCAAAGTTCCAACAAACACTTTTGTCAGGTCGGCCTATCGCGGTTGAATCACTCATTGATGGTACATTTCCATCCCGTGCATCAATCAGTAAAGGTTATGTGGCGGCCATTAATAACGCATTCAATACCCAATTATTAACGGCTTATATGAGTCAGAAAATGGGTACAACACCCGAAAAGGTTGCCGGGTTTGTTAGCCCCATAAAAATACAGCTTCGATATTTGTACAATCAGGAGATCAAGAGTATTTGGTCTATCGCACCATTAATGATGATGTTTATTCTCTTGATGATGCCGCCACTTTTAACCGCACTGGGGGTTGTAAGAGAAAAAGAGAATGGCTCAATTTATAATATTTATTCATCAACCATCACCCGTGGTGAATTTTTGATAGGTAAATTATTCCCTTATGTTGTCATTTCCTGCATCAATGTGGTGATTCTCTGGCTGATGGCCATCTTTATTTTTGGCGCACCGTTCAAAGGTGATCCCGTCTTTTTCTTTATCGCCTCTGTTATTTACGTCACCTGTACAACCGGTATTGGCTTACTGGTCTCCTTGATTGCAAAAACGCAGGTATCCGCGATGATGATTACCGTCTTGGTGACCATGGTGCCAGCAATACTTTATTCTGGGTTAATGGTGCCGATTGCCTCTATGGATGCAGCCTCGAAATTTGAAGCACATCTATTTCCCGCCATGTACTACACCGAGATTACACTGGGGGGTTTCCTTAAAGGCGTAGGAATGGACGAATTGTGGACGCATGCTGCCGCATTACTACTTTATACGCTTGTACTATGGCTTGCCTCTTTTAGCCTTTTCCATAAACGGGTGAAAGCATGAGTCTTATGGCACGAATCATAGAAGGAAAGCGCTATCACTGGTGGTCAAGAATGGCTGCCATGACAGGTAAAGAGTTATTGCAACTCGGGCGTGATACCGTCTTGGTCTGTGCCGTTCTTTATCTATTTACCTTGGATGTGATGATGGCAGGTGGGGTTAAGATGGATCTTAATCAAGGCGCTATTGTGGTGCATGACGCAGACCATAGCATGGCTTCGCGAGAGCTTATTTATCGCTTTCAACCACCTTATTTTAAGATGCTGGGTGAGATTCTTAATGAGAAGGAAGGGGTTCGATTATTAGATCACGGTGAGGCCTTGGTCGTACTCGATATACCCCCAAAGTTTCAACATGACTTGCTTCAAGGAAAGCCGACGGCTGTACAAGTACAGGTTGATGCCAGCAATACTATCCTTGGTACCCTGGCGGCCAGTTACAGTGCGCAGATTATTGGTCAGTATGGTTTTGATGCTGCGCTACAGCGAATGGGTTTAACAGGAGAGAGTCTGGAAGCGGTGCCAATGGTCGATGATCGTCATCGTGTCTGGTACAACCCCAACCAGAAAGATGCCTGGTTTATGTCAATTTCAGAATTACTAACGGTCATTACTGTCTTGGCAATGTTGCTGCCTGCTGCTGCAGCGGTAAGGGAAAAAGAGCGAGGAACGATTGAGCAATTGTTGGTTTCGCCGCTAACACCGATACAAATATTGCTGCCTAAAGTCATTTCCATGACCCTGGTTATCTTAATAGGTACAGCGCTGTGTGTTGGGCTTGTTCTTTATGGTTTTTTTGAAATTCCAATAAAAGGAAGTTTGCCGCTATTTTTTTTGGTAACGGCGCTTTATACCTTTGCAATGTCGGGTTTAGGGCTTTTTATTTCAACTATAAGTCGGAATTTAGCTCAGGCGGCTATGTTAGTCATGATGATTATGATGCCTATTATTTTGTTGTCCGGTGCTTGGACACCACCAGAAGCAATGCCTGACGGTATTCGCCAGGCTATGTATTTTTCTCCTCTCTATTACTATATTGAAATGGCCTATGACATATTACTTAAAGGGGCGGGTTTGGCCGTTTTATGGGATTCATTGTTGAGCCTTTCCCTGCTAGGAAGTGTGGTGTTTATATTTGGTGTTTGGCGTTTTAAAAGGCAGTTCGGATAAAGATAATGAAAAGCGAGAATGTTCTTTTGGTTTTAGAAAAGGCGCACTTGGGGAGGGGTGAAAAATATAGTTCCGATAGTAGGGACTTCATTTTATTTAGCCCTTAGTACGCCCAACAATGTTGTTATGGGTGTCCTGTCGTTGTTTTATCATCTTGGAGGGACTCTAGGGGAGGGCGCGCCGTTTAAATGAAGCCGTGGCGGGTATGGCCAATAAGGAAGACGACTGGAAAGGTTAATTTTGGGAGGAGCGCACTTTATAAGAAGATAAGCGAGGGGCCATCAATAGCCAGTTACCACCTGTTTTGCAGCGTTTAGGCATTCAGCCTGAAAGTTGGATTGATTCTATTTTTCACTTTCAAAAATATTTTTTGATCCGGCGGGTACGCTTTTTTATCTTGAGCAACTCAGGGAAAAGAAGAATAGGCAGCAATCTGCGCAAGGGTATGCAGAGGAGCTTGTCAGGTGGATTAAAAGGAAAGGTGTCTCGAAGCTGGCTCAGGCGTTCATGAAATATCTACGCCGGTTAACGATATCTTTAGATATGTTGCTCATCGGATTGTTGATCGGCTAACTTGCTACAACAGGTTAAATGAGTCATCTTATATTGTCGGGGGTCGCCCATAGAAAGTACTCTATCTACGAGGTGATGTAATGGGCTAGTAGGGTATGCCCTGTGTAAGTTATCGGCGAGCTAAAGAAACTTTCAGCAAATGATTGGGGTTGGGTAAGGTAATGACATTCTGTGTGGCAGCAAAAGTGGATTCGGGATTAGTCGCTCTGGCCGATACTCGTATTGTCAAAGGAAATGAGCAAAGCAGTAAAGGTAAAGTCTCTCATGTTTACCATTCTGATGGCAGTTTATTCTTTATGACATCAGGTCTAAGATCGGTGCGGGATAAAACCTCAATTTATTTTGAAACCAGCTTGGCGGAAAAACAAAAAGGGGAAATATGCCATCTATTTGAGGTGGCTAATTTATTTGGGGAATGCCTTCGACGGGTTAAGGAGGAAGACGGAGCATCACTTGCTGCCGCCAATCTTTCTTTTAACCTGCATGCTATTATCGGAGGTAAATTTTCGGCTGATGAAACTCCATTCTTATTTTACATTTATCCCCAGGGGAATTGGGTAGAGGCAACTTCTGATGCTCCCTATCATATGATCGGGCAAACCTCATACGGGAAGCCGATACTTGATCGCTTGCTGGGTTCAGGTTGTTCGCTTCCCGAGACATTAGCTCTTTTGTTTCTTGCTTTCGATGGCACGCGCGCCAGTGTTACCGATGTGGATTTTCCTATTGACTGTATAGTGTTGGATGGTGATTCTGGCGCCATGAAACGGCAGCGGTTTACACTGATTGAATTACAGGAAACCACCCATTGGTGGACAAACACCTTGCAAACTGCGCTTGCAAGCTTTCCCCTTGAGTGGTCGAAAGATCTCTTTGAACTTTAAGTCAGGAGTCTTGATATGCCCCAGGTCGACGTTACATCAAAACTACTCTACAGCGTTACTGCCCCCACCAGTTTTATCTTTAATATCGTGCCTGCTATCACTGACTACCAGACAGTGGATGACGAAAACCTCAGTATATCGCCACAGATCGAATACAGTTGGTGCGAGTTAAATGATTATGGCTCCCGGGGTATTCGCTTAAGTGTGCAACCCTGCGATTTAAAAATAGCGTACTCAGCAAAAGTTTCACTATTTCCCGAAGTGACTCCTCCTAAGGTGCTGGACGAGGTGAATCACCTGGAGGTGCCAGTAGAAGTGTTACCTTTTTTGAACCCCAGTCGCTACTGTGAGTCAGATCAATTAGGGCAATTTGCCTGGCGTGAATTTTCAAACGTGCCACCAGGCCACACGCGAGTCCAGGCTGTTGCAGACTGGGTGAATAAAAATATATCTTATGTTTCCGGTACTACTGATGTGTCCTCCAGCGCCCGTGATGTGTTTATCCAGCGCACTGGTGTATGTCGTGACTTTGCCCATGTGAGCATTACTTTGTGTCGTGCGCTGGGTATTCCTGCTCGTTATGTCTCTGGTTATGCCGTTGGGTTGGAGCCACCAGATTTCCACGGTTTTTTCGAAGCGTATCTTCACGGGCGCTGGTACTTGTTTGATGCTACAAAGATGGCACCCGTCAGCGGGTTTATTCGTATCGGTGTTGGACGAGATGCAGCAGATACTTCGTTTGCAACGATAGTGGGTCAGGCTCAGCTTCAGTCAATATCGGTGGGTGCGCATTCTAATCAAGCTGTAGATCCGGCTGGGGAAGGAGCAAATGCTGTTTCCACAGCGTAACTGTCTAGCCGTTGAAGGTATTATGAAATATGACAGTATTTTAAAATACAGATGGCGGTTTCGAGACCAAAAGGACCGCTAACCACCGATCAATAAGGTGCGTTTGCCCACATCAGGGGGCAGTAAAGAGATAAGTGTTATGGTTCGCGATGCCGAGGCCAATAGCTTTGCAACTGGGGTTTTGCCCTCGTTACGCGAAGGCTGGGTTTTCCTTTAATGCCTATACCCGAAATACATATCATCCCGCGCGAATCCCCGATATAAACGATTTTGGTCATTGAGACGATACGCTCTGTGGTTTTTTTTACCATGCCATTAGTCGCTGACAATCTGGGATTGCTGCTAGGTTTGTTGTAATCGCTCAGTCGCTATAATTGGTGGCGACAAAATACGCAAAATTTTCTTTAATACGTATCCAGTTTGACCGTTTCTTCCAGTTTTTCAGGTCGGTTGGGGCGCTTTTTTAAGAGATATAGTCAAATTTGGTGTATGGGCTCATCGATTAGGCAGCGCCTCTGTCAGTTTTCTCAACTTGTTTAATGGTAAGCGCTAATCCAATCACGCCCTGCCCATAATCATACAAAGCCTTAAAATACCTCCCTTTCTGACTAGGGAGGTTTCAAATGATTCGACGCAGCAAAGAAGAATGGCAGGCTCTGATACAAGCCCAAAAAGCCAGCAGCTTAAATCAAATGCAATTTTGCAAAGAGCATGGGCTTAATCCCAAATACTTCAGTTTTCGAAAAAACAGCTTCTGAACGCGTCGGAACTTCACGCTAGCAGCGCTGAATTTATACGGCTTGATCGAGCGCCGGGAAATGAAACGCTTTCAGGTGCACTGGTGATTATTCGCTTGCAAGGTGTGGAGCTTGAGCTGCCTTCTACTACTGCCAGCGCATCCTTTCTTGCCGAGGTGATACAATGTCTGGCGTAATTCATTGGGGTAATAACACGGATATTTATCTGCATATCGAACCCGTCGATTTCAGGAAATCTATTAATGGCTTAAGCCTGATTGTGGAAGATGCGATGGCGCTATCGTCAATGTCTGGTTCGCTGTTTGTTTTCTGTAATAAAAAGCGGGATAAATTAAAGGCGCTTTATTGGGATGAAAGTGGCTTTGCGCTCTGGTACAAACGGCTTGAAAAAGAAAAATTCAAATGGCCGAAAAATAAGGCTCAAAGCGCACTGTCGATAGATCCAGAGCAATGGGATTGGCTGCTCCGAGGATTTGACATTAATCGAATGCAAGCCCATAAAAAGATACACTTTTCTAGCCTTGGTTAGAGAGGTTTCTGATATAATTCCTTAATGAAATCAGCGGAATTATTACAAAGAGAAGTCACTTTTTTAAAAGAACAACTACGCAATAAAAACAACACAATCAAACAACTCGAAGAGATGATCAAATCTTTTCAACAGAAACGTTTTGGTACTTTCAGCGAAAAAAAACAATCCCGATCAGCTCTGCCTGTTTAATGAGGCAGAGGAAATAGCGGAAGCAGAACAGGTAGGATCTGTTGAAGTGCCCTCGAAGATCTCTGTTGCCAGTCATACACGAAAGAAAAAGCCTCGCATCAGTATTCCTGATGACCTGCCACGAGAAGAAATTATTTACGATTTAGCCGAGTCAGAAAAGATCTGCCCGCACGATGGTGTGGAACTCAAGCATATCGGTGACGAATCACACGAACAGCTCGACATCATTCCCGCCAAAATCAAAGTCATCAAACATATCCGCAAAAAGTACGCCTGCCCTTGTTGTGAGCAGCACGTGGTGACTGCTGAAAGACCAAAACTGCTTATTGAGAAATCCATCGCCAGTCCTGGCTTGCTAGCCTACATCGCTGTTAACAAATACTGTGACCACTTACCCCTTTATCGGCAGAGTGAGATGTTTCAGCGCATTGGTATTTCGATGAACAGGACAAACCTTGCCAACTGGATCATTAAAAGTGGTACTTTAGTCCAGCCCTTAATCAACCTGATCCATGAATCCATTTTGGAACAGCCTGTTGTTCAAATGGATGAAACACCGCTTCAGGTTCTCAATGAGCCGGGCAAAGCACCACAAAGCAAAAGCTATATGTGGCTACTGGCTTCGTTCGCACAACAACCAGCAATTCTTTTTCACTACTCACCAACTCGCAGCGGCACTGTTGCAACAGAGCTTTTACAAGATTATTCCAAGGTACTCATGGTGGATGGCTACCAGGGGTATCAGCCTGCTTGTGTTCAAAACAAAACACAGCGGCTGGGTTGCTGGGCTCATGCCCGACGAAAGTTCATCGATGCACAAAAAATACAGCCCAAAGGGAAAATCGGCAAAGCCGATCAAGCCATTGCCTTTATCCAAAAGCTTTACGCTATCGAAAAACGCATCAAAGAGTTAGCGCCAGACAAACGCTATGAAATCAGACAGAAGGAGTCAAAGCCGATTGTTGATAAAATCAAAATCTGGATGGATAAGAGTATTGCCAATGTGCCCCCAAAAATGGCGCTCGGCAAAGCACTTTATCACCTGCATGAACAGTGGCCGAGGTTAATAGGCTATCTTGATGATGGATGCCATCCAATCGATAACAATCTGGCTGAAAATGCTATTCGCCCCCTTACTTTAGGACGTAAAAACTGGCTTTTCTCAAATAGTCAGGCAGGTGCCAAAGCCAGCGCTAATTTATTCAGCCTGACTGAGGCTGCAAAGGCAAACGGCATTAATCCGTATGATTATTTAAAAGAAGTTTTTACGCGGCTTCCAAATGCGACTGTCGCTGAGGATATTGAGAGTTTGTTGCCGTGGAATTATAAAGCACACGGTGAAAAATAATAAGATGTGCTTGCTTTGGCGCTTACGATGAAAGAACCAATAAACGCTGATAAGGCGTTCTGTGACACGTCATCTGCAATGACCTGTAAAAAAGAACGCGGTGCTGCCTTGCTACTTGCTGCTGCATAGGAGGTCACCATAGTGCCTACGGCAAATGTGGCAATGACCAACCTACTGGCGGACATTTTAGCTAGCAGGGTGTTGATCGAGCCTTGACGAATATTAGGCACGAATTAGCCGAGCAGAGTTATGTCGGTTGCTTTAGTGGCAAAGACACCTGCAATCAAAATCAAAATCAAACACATAAGCAGTGGTTTGATCCACAGCGGCTCGCCGAGTTGTTCTCGCAATAACATGCTAGGTCACGTCAGGCTCACGGCACCCCTGAATAAAGTCTCCTGTGTCATAGCCTTTAGTACGAGCGGTTGGACATAGGAAGTTTCTTGCTCGATTCCAGTAGTCGTTGTGTGATTGGACACGGCGCTGTATTAACGATCGATGGTATAGAGGATATCCATTCCTGATGTTTCTCCGCTTTCACCTTTCAGTAGCCAATGCTTACTTATTTGGTA
This sequence comes from Gammaproteobacteria bacterium UBA3067, assembly GCA_002366835.1. GTDB lineage: Bacteria > Pseudomonadota > Gammaproteobacteria > Pseudomonadales > UBA3067 > UBA3067. Next base: position 57,204 of record DFBZ01000060.1, on the reverse strand, counting down.
GCGCAGGCTAAATGTATTGGTGGCTTTGAGAATTCCCACCCCATAGCCAACATATAGTTTTGGTGAAAGATATCGTCCCAGCACGAGAGATGCCTGATCTCCGGTATCGTTCGATGCGACACGCATTTCGTCCATGCCGAATCGATTGCCCAAGGCGCGCGCGATTCGATCGCCGCCACTTAAACTGAGTGCTAACGCCGCCTGGGCGACCATATTCCCGTCTTCCGATGAAGCACCCTCCATCGGGCGGCCCAGTATGAGGTAAGAAAGGGTATCTGTTTCTCCCATCGCGGGATTGGAGAATAACTCTACTTGTGGTTTATTGAGGTTGCCTCGCAGTTTCACCCCAACGGTAACCTCATTAATGTCACGCACCGCTCGCACATCTAAACCGGGGTTACTCAGTGGGCCACCGCTAAAAATGAAACTCCCCTCCTCAATATCGAGACGTTGCCCATAAGCACGGTAGCGCCCTTCAGGGATGTTGATTTCACCAGTTGCGCGAGTAGATTGGCCCGGTTCGTCCTTGAGTAATAGGTTGCCGCCGAAGCGGCCTTCGAAGCCAAACCCGTAAAAATTAACGCGGTTTCCTAGAGTCAGGCGAATGCTACTGGTAACAGCCCACTCCTCAGTGGGCGTGAGCTCGTCATCCAAAATAATGACATCATCGGAGACATGTGCGGCGGTGGTAATATCTTTCGGTTGTAGACGAGCGTAGGGAATATGTACATCACCGGTAATAGTAACATTGCGGTTTTGCACCTTCACTTTCACATCGGGCGAGACCAACACTTGTGCTTCTGGAATACGCGCGACTTCGAACTCCTTGCCGGTAACGTGCAGATGCGTTGGCCATCCCTTGCTGCCATCCAGTTGGGTTTTGCCGTCCACCACAAGGTTGCCGCCGCCTGAGTGCGCCTTGAGCTGGAAGAGAATATCGTTTGATGCGTCGTTTTGGCTACGTAAACTAAGCTGGTCAACGGTGAGCCCTAAGCGGGGAATTCGTAGTGAACCTTCAACGAGCTTTGCATCACCTATTATGATGGGCTTAGCAAGTGTACCCGTGGCATTTATATCTAGGGCGAGGTGACCCCGAAGGTCCTGTAGTTCCGGTACTAAGGTTTCGATTAATCCAAGGTCATGTGCGTTTAATTGCGCGTTAGCCCGCAAGGTTTGATGTCGGGGATCAAGTGCGAGCAATTGCGCACCAGGAAGTTCTGCGTTGAATTGCAGCATGTCGCCGTTGCTCATGGCAAAATTGGCATCGGTCGTCAGTCCTTTTTCACTAAGAAGGATATTTACTTTGCCGCCACGATACGACCAGTGATCACGTTCACTGTCGAGTAGTGGGAAATAGACGACTCCCTGGGGTAATGCGACCGACGCTTTTCCTAAGAGACTTGCGTCTTGAAAGCGCAGTTTTGCAGAGGCATTGAGCACGCCTTTAACTTTTAGACCTTCTGGCCCCCATGTATTGAGTAACGACAAAGGAAGTTGTGTAATCGTGAGTTTGGATTGCCAGTTCCTATCGTCACGTTGCAGCGATGTACAGATACTGGCATCTTGAGCACTTTCCCAGCACAGAGCGTTGAGAGCGAGTGTCGTGTTATCAAAATGAAGGGCAGTGGGTGCCCTGAGTTGCCAGTTGGTGAGCTGCTTGCTTTGGATATCCGCACGGGTAATGCGGCCCTGCCAACCGGTAGCGGTGGTTTCGCCCTCAACGTCGAGTTGAAAGGAACCGAGATCAGAGCCTGCTTCTACAATGAGCTTGTTTACGCCTCCATTGATAGAGAGTGTTTGCACGGCTTGGCCCTTTAGTAATAGGTCTTGTGTTGTCAGCTCTATGTTGGTTTTTTGCCAACGAAAGAGATCGACCGCGAGCTGGCCTTTTATAAGGCCTATTTTATAGTCTGCTAGGGACAGGTTTTCACCCTTTATAGTCGTTGTTATAAGGGGTTTTTCTTGGGAGCCGGTCAACAATCCTTCTGCATTGAACTTTCCCCTGGCTTGAGGATAAAGTGTGCCGATATCGGCGGCGTTTATGTGCCATTTGAGCTTGGATGTGGGCCCTATTTTACCTTGCGCACTGGCCTGGGTTGTTCCTGAAGTAAAATTCAAGTGGGAAATGTGGATGTCGTTATCGCGCAGGGAGAGCTTGCTGCTGAGGGAGACAGGGTAATCGCGCAACTGGCCGCTCAGTTTTTTAACTTCAGCATGTGCGATTAATTGGTCTTTTATTATTTGGCCACTGCTGTTGATTCTCGCGTTGAGGTTTCCGGGCCATTGGGGCCAAGCGCGGGAGGGGTCGATATTGTTGGCGCTTATCTGGGCCTTCCAGCTGAGGTTCGGCGTCCAGTTTAGCTCGCCAGTGGTGATGGCCTCGCCGCCTAATGCGTTGATTTGTAGTGCGTTCACTGTTAGCCCGTCTAGGTTGCCCTCGGCCAAGAGCGACCAGGAAGAGGGCGGAAGCTCTGGCCTCGGCGTGTCCGTGGTCAGGCGAATTTTATAATGATCAACGTTGCCTGTGATTAGCGCGTCACCGTAAGCACTGTCAAACCAAGCGGGGCTCTGAGTGGGCCAGCGCAGATTTTTCCAGTTCAAATTCAGCTCGATGTCACCGCCACTGGCGCCAGGTTGCCAATAGCCGTAGCTGTTAAGCTGCGTTTCGCTGTGAGAGACATGAATATTGAGGTGGTCAATTTTAATAGTGTTGTCAGGGAGTCGCTGGAGATTGAAGTCTGCATCAAGGGGGCCGGCGTCAGGGTAATCGCCCTCCATGGTGCCGGATAATGCTGCGTTTTCAAGGTCACCTTGTGAGTCAAGCTTGAGTGAACCGGTCAGTGCAGGCCACTCGGCATTCCATTGACTCAGGTCGAAGTCGCTGATAGTTGCACTGGCTTGCCAGCTGAGCTTGTCCAGAAGAAGATGATGGAGGCTGGCATTGAGGGACGCCTTGAGTGGGCCATCGACGTTTTGGGTAATCCGCGTGGCCTCTACATCGCCAACTAGTTGGCCATAACCTTGCGTTGTGGTGCCTGAAGGGAAATTGGCTTGCCACTGGATGCTCAGGTTATGCTCGTAATGATTTATTGGCCGTACAGTTCCATCAATAATGAGCTTGAAATTATCGGCTTCAATCGATAACTCTTCGATACTTACCCTGCTGAGTTTGGCTGTCGCATTGAGTTTAGTGTGGTTTATTGCGAAAGTTTTTTCGCCCTGCTTGAGTCTGATGTCGGTGATCTGCGCATCCTGCATTGTCAGTCGCCACGGTAAACGAATACTTGGCAGTGTTATCGGTGTTGTAGAGCTGTCCGATTCGGATGGGCCTAAATCGATTTGCAGGGTTTCGACATAAAGGCGCTGAATATCAATATGGCCGCGTAGTAGGCCGCTCGGTCGCCAATCTAATGAGACTTGATTGGCCCTTACTGTGTTCTTGTCCTGCTTGTACTCCAGCCCCTCAACATAAATAGGGCCGATGAGACGCCCGGTCATTGTTTGGATCGAGAGTTGCTGGGGCAGATAACTTTCCACGCGTTGATAAGCCCAGTTGAAACCGCTTTGCGTCGAGGTGAGCCATATCAATAACAGTGTGGCTAGCACGCTAGCAATGACGAGAATCCGGATGGAAATTTTCACAGATCTGGGCCTATGCTGATGTGAAGTCGCCAGGGTTTGTTATCACGGCTAATGGCGCTGGCAAGGTCAATGCGAATGGGGCCAACCGGTGATTGCCAACGCATGCCTAACCCGGCACCTCTTTCCAGTTTGTCGGAAAAATCATCCAGAGCATTGCCAGCGTCATAGAACGTGGCAGCCCCCCACTTGTCATTAAAGCTGTGTTCGAGCTCTATGCTCCCGACAACAAGATGGTTACCACCCATGATGGCACCCCCGCTATCTTTGGGGCCAAGTGACTGGTATGCAAAACCTCGTACGCTCTGTGCCCCGCCTGTAAAGAATCGCACTGAGGAGGGTAGCAGGTGAAAGTCTTCTGCCCAGGTGGTGCCGAGCTTGGCTCGCGTAATCAGCCGATGGCGTTCGCTCAAGCGATTGATCGCTTTACTGCCCCCGTGGAGCTGCAAAAAACTGGTGTCTGAAATAAGAGATTCGTGGGCGCCGCGTAGTCCCGTTTCAAAGCGAATGCCGTCTAAGCGGGCGACGAGATGGTCGCCCCAAGTTCGGTTCCAGTTAACCCCAGGCATAAGTAGTGTCGATTTTCCTTGATCACTGCCGACAACATACTCCTCCTCCTGAAAATTGAGAAATAAAGATTCGCGCCATAAGTGTCGACCACGATTAAGGGTGACTCCCATGGTGCGCACGGTACTGTCACTGGCATCACTCTTTTCATTAATTTGGCCGATGCTGTAGATGAGCTGATCTGTACGGGGGTTGAGTACCGGAACACGATAGTAAGCGCTGAGGCTATAGCCAAGTTCAGATAGCTTCGCTTCGGTATTGAATCGATGTCCTCGGCGGTTTACACGGGGCACCTCCCAGCTAAAACTAGTGCGAGCGCCCGTGTCGGTGCCATAGCCGAGTCCGGCACTATAGCGATTATATTTACGGGGTTGAAGAGAGACGTCTATGGATATTTCAGTGGTATTTTTTTCTACTTGTGCAGGCGATACCTCAACAGTGTGAAAGTAGTTACTGTCATTCAAGTCTTGTTGTAAATCGATCAGTTGATTGAGGTTAAATGGTGACCCTTTTTCAAAGGTGACGTAGCGCTGGAGTAACTGAGGGTCGAGTAGGTCTTGGTTGAAACGCACCTCACCATAGTGATAACGACGGCCACCATCGTAGTAAAGGGATATGTGCGCCTCGTAGGCTTTTAGGTCAACGATTGCGCGATGTTCAGTGAAACGGGCATCTACATAGCCGCGTTCAGCCCCTAGCTGGACTAAACCGGTTTTAATGTTTTTGTACTCGATATGATTAAATATATCGCCTTTGCGTAAGGGGAGGTTACTCATGAACTTCTGAAACGCATGGTCCTTCTGGATCTCTTCGTTGGTGAAGAGATTCATAGTTTTAATGCGCAGTGGCGGGCCGGGGTTAATCGCATATTTGACGCGCCAATTACCAAATGAGGTTCGTGTTAATTCGCTTTTTATAACCGGTCGATAAAAACCGAAGGGTTGGAGCGCCTTGGTTATTTCCGATGGTGCTTTCTTGTGAAGCCTACGTAGGCGGCCCTCAGTCATTAAGGCATGTTTTTTCTGTTGCTCAACACTTAAGAACAGACGGATATTGTTCTCTAGTTTTTTATCTACGCCTTTGACATCAATGTCTATATTCATTTGTGCATAAGACATTGGTGAAAAAAAGCAGATCACCAAAAGTGCCCGCGCTAATTGTTGAGTTAAAGGCATGGAAATATCTTATCCCGCAATATCACTTTCGATCTCGTTACTCATGGGTGTTTTAATAGGAAAAGGGCCTGTCATGCTACCTGTGTACAGAGTGGGATGATGAAAAGGGTTTCAATGCCGTGTCCGTCAAAAGTGCTCTTTATCCCTTCATAGATACTATGTTTTTTATCGATAGATCTTTCCTGTTTGGCCCCTACGGAGTATTGAATATCTAGCGATGATTCACCAAAACCCAGGGAAATATAATGTGGCTTTAGTTCCTCTAGCAGGCTGTTGAAATTAGCTCGTATTTGAAGTTTGTTTTCATTCCAAGCTGTAGAACTAGGTTAAAGTTGAATTTTTTGCTCCTTTTAGTTCAATATATCCTTAGTTTCGCGGAGTTTCTCCGCTATTTCCGCTCATTAGACGGATTGCTCCTGTAAATTAACTATCCTCGTTAAATTCCAACCTATAAATGTCATATTGAGTACGGAGTTAACGCGATCTAAGCCTCGTACTTTAACCTGTCTAATTAACCCTATGGTTTTCCCCCAGCCAAAAGGTTCCTCAACCCGTTTGCGAACTTTCATACTTACCTTGTACCCTTCGTGATGGCTGGTTCGGGCATCTATGGCTGACCCGCCTTTTCGCTTGTCGTTGCGTGCAACATGTGGCGTTATCTTCATGGCTCGGCAAGAATCAACAAAATCTTTCGTATCATAGTTTTTATCTGCACCAACAGTTTTTCGATGTCCGCCTGGTAGTTCCGCCAGCATGTCAATGGCGGTTTCCCGCTCGCCATAACCATCGGCAAAACTAGCCTTCGTTTTTACTACCAATCCATTGCGGTTCTCTATAACAGAGTGACCCAAATAAGCTAATCGTGCTTCGCTGTTTTTTGATTTTTTGTAGTTCCTAGATTCAGGGTCTGTACGGGACTCATGGGTTTTATTTGAACGCTTTTCGCCGTGAAAATCACACTCTGCATTACGTCCTCCTCTACTGTTATCGTCATCCTTCTCATCTTTGGGTCGAAAGCTTTTCTGGGAAGCCCATGCCTGTATCAACGTTCCATCAACACTAAAGTGATCTTCACTAACCGCTAAGAAGGCTTTTCTTTCGGGCCAACTCCACAACCTCCTCAAAAAGAGCAGGGATAATATCGTGCTCCAACAGGCGGTCCCGATTTTTGCTAAATGTGGAGTGATCCCAGACTTCATCATCAATGCTAAGACCTGTAAACCAACGAAACAAAAGGTTGTAGTGCATCTGCTCCATCAGTTGCCGCTCACTACGAATACTAAAAAGCACTTGAAGAAGTTGAGCCCGCAGTAGTCGCTCTGGTGCAATAGACTCTCTACCAAATTCGGAATACGCCTCATCAAACAGCCAATTTATACGCCCCATTGCCGCATCAAATAATTTTCTAACGGCTCGTAAAGGGTGACTATCTGGAACAAATTCATTGAGATGAACCGTTGAAAAAAGATTTTCTTGGGTGATGTCGGCGCCGCGCATATTTGTTCTCCCTAGCTCAGTATAGTGAGTCATATTCTACCAAACCCAGATAGCATGCAGGACTTTTTCAACAGCCTGTTAGGGGGAATGTCTTCAAGATGAACTCAGATTGGTTAAGAAGGATTCGACTGGGTTTATTTTCGCTGAGTACACTAACTAATACGGATGATGTGCATGATTAAAACGCGTTTATTTTTAAATGGTGACATGAAAGTAGGTGGTATGGAACTTATTACTACCTGGCGCAAGCATCCTGAATCAGTGATATGGGTAAATTTAGTAGCAAATGAAAAAGCCACTGAGGCTGAGCTTTTAGAGCGTGATTTTGGCATCCACCCGCTTGCTATACAAGATGCTCAACGTGATCGGCACCCGCCAAAAATAGAAGCCTTTAGTGCTTACACTTTTATACTATTAAAAGGCCTATCAGCAGGCTCGAAAGATATCGACTTTGATACTATTCAGCTCGCACTCTTTGTTGGCGACCGATTATTAATAACACGCCCAAGCGGTGCCTCAAAGAGTATAAATCGACTGGAAGCGCATCTGGACAACCTAGATGAGTACGGAGATGGATCCAAACTGGCGCTGCAGTTGTGCCGTTTAGTGGTCGATCGTTATCTCGATATTCTATTAGCGCTAGAACCTCGTCTGGAAGAGCTTGAAGAACTAATGTTGGATCATTCCGACGATAGTATGTTAGCGGAATTGATTGGCTATAAGAGTGACCTAAAAAGGTTGGGTCGTTTTGCGACGTACCACGAGCAGGTATTTCGACGCCTTAGGGATAAATCGTTCCCCGGTTTTAGTGACGGAGATCGCACCCATGAGATTATAGATGTTTGGGAGCAACAAGAGCGAGCCTGTAGCCTTTCTTTGCTCTATTACGAAACCGCATCGGATTTAATAGACGGCTATATATCGCTTGCCTCACACAGGCTGAACCAGATTATGAAAGTGCTCACGATTATTACCGCCGTGTTTGTGCCTCTCAGTTTTCTTGCAGGCATTTACGGTATGAATTTTGAGAACATGCCGGAGCTTCACTCTAGGTCGGGGTACTTTATTCTTTTGGGAGTGATGGCAACTATCGCAACGACATTTTTGATTGCCTTCAGGCGAATGAAGTGGCTATGATTTTACGCTGATCTTTTTGTTTTCACTGATGCTCGGGAGTAGGCTCTCCCTGCACTAGATCCGCGGGCGCTTGAGGTGAGCTGGGGGACTTTTTTGAGCCGACCCCGCCACACTGAGCATAAGCGCGCCAAAGGCACACATAGAGAGGGATAGCGACTCTCTTGAGCTGTTGTCGTCGAACTTAAGTGGCAAGCAGCTCGGTGCTCTTATCCCATTCGCAAAACAAATTAATGATGGCCTTGAGCACTATGCGACTTTAAAAGAGTCCTTCCCACACCTCTTCTTGTTTCTCCGCCTTTGGGGAAATGCTCACTGGGTGAATCTGCGCGTTACCGAATGATGGCAGAACATGAGGAGCTATTTAGTGCACAAAAAGGCGGAGAATAAAGAGCCCACGAACACGCCCTGAACCGGAGGGAGAGAATGTCTGTCTTACCAACGCGTGACCAAAATCACGCGATGGTAAGCTTTTTACAGGCTAAATTTTTGCTCAGGGCCGCCTAACTTAAAAGTTTTATCTTGAAATGGTGCCTATGCTCGGAACGGTGCTATTGCTACGTATATGGATATCCCTTTGTGGGTACGCAATTTCGATTCCTGCGCGTTGAAAACGACTATTAATTGCCATATGTAATTGATGGCGTGTTTCCAGTAATAAATCGGGATGAGGAATATAAATACGCAGCTCGAAATTCAGTGTGCTATCTCCAAATAGCATGAAGCGCACTGTGGGCTCGGGGTCCACTAATACGTTCTTGTTTTCGAGGGCGGCTGTCAGCATTTCATCGTAGGCACGTTCCGTATCGGAGTCGTAAGCAATGCCAATGGGGATTAAGATTCTTACAACAGTATCTGACAGTGACCAGTTGATAACCTGGCTGGTTACGAACTCTTTGTTTGGAATGATTAGCTCTTTTCGGTCCCAGTCTGTAATTGTTGTGGCACGCATTTGAATGCGCGAAACTTTTCCGCTGATATTACCAACAGTAATAACATCGCCCACCCTGATTTGACGCTCAAAGAGCATAATTATGCCGGAAAAGAAGTTTGCAAATATTTCTTGTAGGCCAAAACCGAGGCCCACGGTAACCGCTGCTGCGAGCCATTGTACCTTAGACCAGCCGACGCCCACCGCATTAAAGGTTAAAAGCACACCGATAATGATCAGCGTATAACGAACCATGGTGGTAATGGCGTAGCGGGCACTGGGTGAGAAGGGCAGGCGCTGTAGTATGGCAATTTCCAATAAGCCAGGGATGTTCTGGGAAACGAAATACATAACTATTAATATTAAAATCGCCGACATGCCGTCGGCTAGGCTGATTGGATTGATAGTGGTCGCACTGCCTGCCTCTATCGCGCCTGGAATAGTTGAGTTCCAAAGTACTATTTCATCGAATATTTTTAGTGCGGGGAGCACGTCTGCCCAAATAATGCTGAGTATCACTAGAATTGCCAGCCAGAAAGCACTGTTTAGAAGTTTGAGGGTTTGCTCGCTGACTGCACTCAAGTCGACCTGAGTTGTTGTGTCAGGCTGCTCTTGTACTGCAGAACTTTCTTCTTCTATTTGTTCGGCAGGCGGGGTCATTTTTTGGTGATTTGGACTACTGTCGGGTTTCTCTTCACTTGACTGTTCTGCGAGGGATTTATCTAGCAGTAGCTTAAGGTGCGTAACAGTTAACCAGCGGATGAGCAGGGCGCGCAACAAAATCAGGGAAAATATAAGGTATAAGGATTGCGTTAAATAAGAACCTAGTTGGATGGATGTATATACAAAACCCAGGCCGGAGCTAATAGCCAGCGCCAGCGGAAAGAAGATAGCAAGTGGGTACCAGACGGATGCTAGTTTTGTTACCCAGCTGTGAGAATGCGTATTGAGATATTTAGCTGGCAGGCCACTTTCTGGGTTCAATAGTCGTTGTAGCAATAAGCTGACCGCCAACATAAGCAGAATAAAGGAGGTGCGGCCCAAAGAGTCGTAATGCGCGCGTGAAGGCTGTTCATTGAGGGCAATTAAAATAAAGCTTAATGGAATAATTACCGGAAAAAACCAGGATGTTTGTCTTCGTAATAGAGCGAGATGTTCGCTGTTCCAGCAAAAGTGGCGCTCTGCTAAGCCATTTTCCCTGAAGATGTTCCGTGCAAACAGTATAAATAGAAGCACTTGAGAGACACCGATCAAGGCGTGCGAGAAAGACGCGATTTTGCTTGGGTCTGCATCAATATGAGCGATGCGCCAAGCAAAAAAGATGAATAGAAGCGGCCATAATAAAGCTAAAAGAAATGTCAGTAGCGATGCCCATAATGTATCAACAAAACTCGCTCGCTGTAAGTTCAGTGCACTTTTACCGTAACTGGCCAGCTGTTTTTTAATGCGTCGGCGTGAGGTAGTTAAGAAAATAGCAATACCGAGAAAGGGCAGGTAAACAATACCATTGGATTGAATGTCTTTTATAATGCCGTTGCGAAGCTGGGCTAAAAACCTTGGGCTAAATAGCCACGTAAAGGCATTCGCCGCGCGTCGAAAATCATTTACTTCGATGGGGTGGGAGCTTTGGACCCAAAGGATTCGAGAGTCAATAAACTCCTTATATTCATTGATAACACCAACCAGCATTCTTTGGGACTCTATGGTGGGAAGTAAGTTGTCTTCGAAATAGCTATCGTAGGCATTAAGAAGTTCGTTGATGTACTTATCTTTATTCTCGCGTAGCAATCGGATGAGTTCAGTTTGTAAGGACTGGATGGACTTTCCTGCAGGTAGGTTTGCTTGGTTTATACGTTTTTGTGCAATACGTTCAATGTCTACTAATTCTAGTAGCTGATCTTCCATTTCAATGCGCCGGAGTTGAACACGGTTTACTTCCGCATGGTGATTGTTCAAAGAGGCATTATAAATGCTGGGGTCGGGAAGTTGATTTCTGGCGTTACGAAGCTTTAATCCGATGGCGTCGGTAAGGCCGATTTGGGAGAGTCTCTTTTGCACATCGTTGTATTGAATCGAAAGCCTATCGAGGGTCGCTTGGGCATCTTTCTTCTCCTGGCTCAGTTGCTTGGCCAGGACGGATACTTGAGTGAGTTCGGCGGCGATCTGCATGTTCTCATTGGTGATAGCTTGAATCAGCGGGTGCGCATTTTCAGCGGCCTCGCTGGCACTGCCCGCAGCTTTTACTGCTTTGGCGGCGGCCTTGGTTTTAAGGTCAATGACAGCAGCTTCTAATATATTCAGTCGTTTTTCCTGAATTAACACTTGGCGCTCAGCGAGTTGCCGCCGAGCGCGCAACAGTTCGCGCCCCAGTTCGTAGCTGCGTTTCTCTAGACTTAGTTCATGAAGTTTTTGAGTAAGAAGGCGTTGCTCTGCCAGGGCTGTATTTTTTAAAGTCGATTGCAGTGCATCATTGTCTGTGCCGCCAGTGCCTGCGAGTTTCGGGGTGAGAGTGTCGAGCTGCTTGATAATGGAGGCTGTTTTTTCTGAATAGAGTTGTAAGCGTTCCGCTCGTTGGGCGGCTTTGGAATTGAGTTCTATGCGTAACTTTCTAGTTGCAGACAGTTCAAGGTTGGCATCTTGTAGTTCGAGTTCAAGCTTTTCTAGTGGCTTGTTTGTATTAACCGACGGTATATTAGGCAAGGGGTTGCTTAGTTCTTTTTCAATTTGGCTTAAGCGGTTAGGCGCTTGCTTAGACTGGGTGTGGATTTCGCTAGTTCGTTGTGCCGAGTTGAGAGTTTTCTGGGTGAAATCTCGTTGTCGTAAAAGTAATGAGAGTTCTTTTTTTTGAAGCTCGGTTAGTTCATTACTCCCCTCTAATGCGGCAATTTGGGTAGAAATGTCTTGCAGGCTTTGTTTTGTGTTTTTTATGATGCCATCAATGACGTTGATTAAATCATTATTTCCAGAGAGGGCTTCGATAGGTAGAAGAGTGAGGCAAGTGCTTACTAATATGGGTAGGAAGAATCCATATGTAATTTGTTTGGTCTTACGTAGATATAAGCGAGGAGTGATTGCCATTGTGTGAGCTTGCTCTTAAATAAAATATATAAATAATGGGGTTTGTATTAGCTGAGATTGTTTTTCTGGCTTAAATCTTCATAACTTTCTTGTAAAAACCTCGGCGAGCAGATGGCCAAAAAAATTAAGTCTTTATCCCCGGTGTTGTGAATTCGCTGCGGACACGAAGCAGGAATTATTACCACATCACCTATGCTAACCTGCCGTGCTGAAAGATCACCAATCTCTACTTGCCCTTCTCCGCTGACAATATAATAACGTTCGACGGTATTTTTTAGTCGATGCCAGCGAGTGCTGACACCTGCTTCTACGCGAGCCTGGGCGATGGATACGTCTTCGTCTTTATCTGAATTGCTTAATTCAATAATGTGGCAAAGCTCTTCGGTAAAGTATTCTTTCTCGGGTGAAAAAGGCAGAATGGTTTCTTTCATCTCGTCTAAATATTCCCTAATAAAAACGGCCACACATTACGAAAAATAATAGCCTGGGCTTCTTCATTGGGGTGCAAGCCGTCATTTTGCATTAATGTCATATTGCCGCCTACGTCCTTGAGCAAAAAGGGCAATAAGGGCAGGTTTTGCTTTCTGGCAACCTGGACATAGACGGCGTGAAAGCGTTCATTGAAGACCTTGCCGTAATTGGGTGGCAGATACATTCCCGCTAACAGTGCCTTGCCCCCATGTTGTTGTATCAGAGTAACGAGGTCACTCAGATTTTTTTCCATAGCGCTCAGAGATTGGCCCCTGAGGCCATCATTGGCACCGAGGGTGATCAGCACCCAGCGAGGTTGGGTGCTAGCGAGAATGGCGGGTAAGCGCGCGAGGGCACCAGATGTGGTCTCGCCACTGATGCTCGCATTAATGACCTTGATGTGGGGGTGGCTTTTCTTTAGTTGCTGGGCCAGCAGCGTGGCCCAGTCTTTGCCTCGGTTTATGCCATAGCCAGCGCTGAGGCTATCGCCCATAATAAGTAAGTTTTGTGGTGCGTTTGCGTTTGCTGGGCCAGTGGCCAGAAATAAAATCGCAGCCTGTAGCAGCACAATGCTCGTTTGAAGCAGGGCCGTTTTGCTAATAAATTTTTTCATAGTCATGGCGCAACGAGTTAAGTGTGGGAAACAGTGTGACATCGAGCGATCTAAGTCCGGATGGTGGGCGAATCGCTACCGAAACAGAAACTAAGCGAATATTAGAGCTCATCTGGTTGTTGATCAAGGAGGGCAGGTCAATCGTTGTTCCTGGTGCTTTGGGGTAGGATTCCTTTTACTGGTCTCATTGAAGGGACGGAGTCAGGCGAGTTAGGGTGGTGCTAACTTGTGGTGGCAACGGAGGCTCCTGATACAAGTCAGTGTGCTCTTCTCAAAATCGATAACGCAGTTAGGGGTATATTTGCAAGTATGGGGTGGAGCCGATAAATAATAGTGTATTTACTCGGGCAAATAGTTTGCGTTTGAAGAGGGTTTCGCGTTTCAATTACTATTATGACGCTTACATTATTAAAACAGTACATTGATCAATTTTTACAAGCAGACCTCTCTGAGCTCCGTGGCCTAAAGGCGATTTTGGTTAAAGTTGGGCAGTGTAGCTATGGGGTTGGGCGAGACGTTATGCTGGGCCAAACCCAGCTTTATGCCATGAGTTTGGTCTATATCACGCTTCAGTCGGTGGTACCAATTTTAGCCTTGACAGTGTCTTTGCTTAAGTCCCTGGGTTATCAAGACAAATTGGCCCCGATTATTAGTGAATTTTTATCCCCAATGGGTGCAAAAGGTGAGGAGCTTTCTCAACAGATTTTTAGCTTTATAGACAGTATAAACATCGCTGTACTAGGCGGTTTTGGTATTTTGGTGCTTCTCTATACTGCAACGTCGTTGTTTCGTCGGGTTGAGGGCGCCTTGAACTACATCTGGCAATATGCCCACCAGCGTTCCATGGTTGAGCAATTCAATCACTACCTAAAAATAGTAGTGCTGGCGCCGGTTTTTCTAATACTTGTTGCGGTGGTTGTGCCTTTTATAGTTAATTCTAAGCTGGTTGATTATTTAGTTTCTTTGGATGTCATCAACGCCGCTTTATGGATAGGAATACGGCTTTTACCATTTCTGATTACTGTGGGAGTTATAGCGGTATTTTTCAGGGTTATTCCAAATACTCCAGTAAAACTCAGGGCGGCTGTTGCTGGCGCACTAGTAAGTGCTTTTTTTTGGAAGCTGAGTGGCATGCTGTTTTCCTCATTTGCCATGAGCTCAGCAAGGTATGAGGTTATTTACTCTGGATTTGCCATCGCGATACTCCTGTTGATTTGGCTCTTCTTGAGCTGGTTGATTTTTCTTATCGGAGCAAATTTCAGCTTTTATTGGCAGAACCCTCATGCCGTACATGTGTCCCGAGATCAGCTAAATATAAGTGGTGTTGAACAACGACAAATTGCTTTTCAAATTATGGTGAGCGTTGGGAAAAAATTTCAGGAGGGGAGGCATGGTTGCAGTATGTCAGAGTTGGTGCATGAGCTTGGTTTCAGTGAGAGTGTGTTGTCGCCCTTATTGATGCGGCTGGTTGAAAATGGATTGCTGCTAAAAGGTAAAGATAAGAAGGACGAGTACCTTCCTGGGGGAGATACAGACACCATAATGTTAAGAGATATCATTCTTGCGGTGGATGGCTCTATGCCCCCGCGAGGGCGCTATACCGCTATTGATAATCTATTTAGGGCAGAGGCTGAACGGCGTGATCAGCTATTTGGTGGTCAGTCGTTACGAAGTATTCTAGGTAGCAATGAAATAAAATGATTACTTCGAGGGCGGCTCTGTACTTTGTGTTTCCCCAATATAGTTTCAGCGTCAAGCGGTAACTCTCTGAAGCCTTAACTCCTGAGTGTGTTTACGGTTGTTTTTCAGCAAAGGCATGTTTCTAGAATGACATTGGGGTATTTTTATAGGTGCGTAAACGCAGCGGTTTGGCTGTGCTGAATTGGTTTTTAGTAAGAAGATATGCCGGTCGCTGGTGAATTGACCGGCATTGCGCTTGGCGTTTCACGGTCCTTTCGAGTAAATCGAAGTCTATTGGCTGTTATCGAGATGCGAGGCTATACACATTTCGGCTTTGCGTTGTTTTTATCCACTTCTTTCCTGCAGTGCCTGAATACGTTTCTCCAAGGGTGGATGACTGGCGAATAAAGCCATCATCCCTGTGCGTAAACCTTGGTTGATGCCAAAGGCTACCATACTGTCGGGTAGTTGGTTGGGTGCTTCTTGTTCTTGCTGTAAGCGTCTTAACGCATTAATCATCGCGTTTCGACCCGCCAGGTTTGCTCCACCAGCATCTGCATGAAATTCACGATAACGTGAAAACCACATGACGATAACGGACGCTAAAATACCAAAAACAATTTCCGCAACAAATGTAACAATATAAAACCCCATGCCGTGTCCGTGCTCTTGCTTAAATACCGCGCGATCTACGGCGGAGCCAATAATGCGGGCAAAAAACATAACAAAGGTGTTTATCACGCCCTGAATTAAGGCCAGTGTTACCATATCTCCATTGCTAACATGGGAAATCTCGTGGGCCAGTACGGCACGAATTTCATCCTCACTCATTCTGTGCAATAGCCCTTCGCTCACAGCGACCAATGCGTTGTTGCGGTTCCACCCGGTTGCAAAAGCGTTACTTTGCTGGGCTGGGAAAATTCCGACTTCCGGCATACCGATTCCCGCTTTAGTCGACAGATCTGTAACGGTTGAAACGAGCCACCTTTCTGTTTGGTTCGTTGGTGTGTCAATAATATGCACACGCGCAGACCACTTGGCGATAGTTTTGGATAAAAAGAGTGAAATGATGGCACCGCTTACGCCAAAAACACCACAAAATATAAGTAGGCTGGTAAGGTTAAGTCCGCTACCGCTTTGATCAAAATACGAGTCTATACCAATAATTTGCAGGGTGATGCTGGCAAGCAATATCACGGCAAGGTTAGTCGCTAAAAATAAACCGATCCGTAACATAGATGTTTTTCCTGTTCCTATTAGTAGGTTTAATTAAAGACTTTGAATATAAGGTTTGGTTCACTGTACTTAGTAATTTGGGCCAGTATGAATTATTTAAAGCCTAATTAAGCGATTCAGATGCTGCTTCTAGCCGGGTTTTCAATACGCAGCGGTGCAGGCGGTGTTAATGTCTCTGCATGTTTGCTACGTTGATGCCCTTGAGTGGGTAGTTTCGTTGTGCACGGGCAAGTATCACTGCTAGAAGCTATAAGGTAGCGCAGTCCTTGCCCTGGTTTATGCCATAGTCAGTGCTTCGCTTATCGCCCATAATACGAAGCATTTGTGGCGAGTTTGCGTATTTCCGGGCCAGTGGCTAGAAGCAAGAGTGCAGCCACTAGCCAATGAATACATCATAAACTTCGAGCCTTTCCTCCAATGAATTTTTGTATAGGCCTCATTTAATGAATAGTAAACAGAATAACAATAAGAACACCCGCATCCTTGAAGCGCAAGGGGTGGAAAAAGTCGTAACTCTTGGGCAAGAGACCATTCGGATATTAGAGCCTATCAACCTGGCTATCAAGGCGGGGCAATCCCTGGCTATTGTGGGCAAGTCGGGTTCTGGGAAGTCCACCTTGTTGGGTTTGCTCGCGGGTTTGGATCAACCCAGCGCTGGCAGTATTCATCTTGCGGGCCATGCACTCACCGATCTGGATGAAGACCAGCGTGCATCGGTGCGAGCCCAGTACGTGGGTTTCGTCTTTCAATCCTTTCAGCTTATGCCGAATTTAACCGCGCTTGAAAACGTTATGTTACCGCTGGAGCTGCTTGATGAAGACAAACCACAGCAGCGCGCAATGGAAATGCTGAACCATGTGGGCCTCAGTCATCGTTTGAAGCATTACCCCAAACAGCTGTCTGGCGGTGAGCAGCAGCGTGTCGCCGTGGCGCGGGCCTTTGTGACCCGCCCGGCTTTGCTATTTGCAGATGAACCCACGGGGAATCTTGATCGTGCTACGGGCAGCCGTATCGCTGATTTGTTGTTCCAACTCAATGAGGAAAACAATACGACCTTGGTTTTGGTGACCCACGATCCAAGCTTGGCAGCGCGCTGTGAGTTGGAAATCACCATCGATGGCGGGCGCTTAGCTGCTTGTGGCGTCAGTGAAACAGACATGCCGCCACAAGCACTTGGCCAGGAAGGCTTACAATGAGCCTTTCCCTACGCATTCGTCTGGCACTCAAACTATGCTGGCGAGAATGGAAAGCCGGTGAGCTGACCATACTTCTGGTGGCGCTGCTGATTGCCATTTCCAGTCATACTGCCATTGGCTTTTTTACGGATCGAATTGAAAAAGCCATGACTTACAAGGCCGGTGATATGGTGGGAGGTGACCTGGTGATTCACAGTTCTCGCCCCCTAAAAGCAAGTGGCTCAGAAAGCTGGCAAAGCAGGGCGAATGCAGCGCAACTTCTCCACACAACCGTCCACTTTTTTTCCAGCGTTGTGCTGCATGGTGAAGAGATGCTGCTGGTCAGCGTGAAAGCGGTCGGGGATAACTACCCTTTGAAAGCCTCACTAAAAACCAGCACCAGCGCTTATGGGGAAGGTCAAACGACTCGAAATGGACCGCCAACGGGGGAGGCCTGGGTCGATGCGCGCATACTCAATGACTTAAGCATGGAAGTGGGGCAAGCGCTGACCCTTGGTGCGGTGACGCTGACGGTAAGCAGGGTGCTGATTTTTGAGCCGGATCGAGGTGGCAGCATGTACAGCTTTACGCCACGCGTCATGATGCACAAGGGTGACCTGGCGCGGGCCGAGGTGATTCAGGAAGGCAGTCGGGTGGATTATCACACCCTGCTTTCAGGGGAAAGCGATGCCATTGCTGAGTTTAAAAACTGGATGACTCCACAGCTTGAGCCAGGGCAGAAAATTATCACACCGGGTGAGCAGCAGCCCACTGTGGGTGGCGCGCTCACACGCGCACAGCGCTTCATGGGCCTTGCTAGCTTAATTGCGGTATTACTCGCCGCAGTGGCCATTGCAGTGAGCGCTAAGCATTATAGTGCGCGTCATTTTGATGCCAGTGCCATTTTGCGTTGTCTGGGCTGTAAACAAAATGACCTGATGTTTATCTATTTATTTCAAATGCTGCTGATTGCACTAGTGGGCAGTATTTTGGGTATCGCCTTGGGTTGGTCGGCGCAATTTATACTGCTTTATCTTCTTAAAGACTTATTGCCTGAGGTGGTGCCAGCGGCAGACTGGCATGCTGCCTGGTCAGGCTTGGGGCTGGGTTTGGTGGTGCTATTGGGCTTCACTTTGCCATCCGTTATGCGCTTGCGAGCCGTTTCTCCCTTGCGAGTGTTGCGTAAAGACCTCAAACCCTTGCCGCTTTCTGGCTGGTTTGTATATGGCAGCGCTTTGTTGATCGTTATCGCATTAATGTGGTTCTACACCGGCAGTTTGATTTTAACGCTAAGCGTGCTCGGTGGCGCTGTGCTGGTATTTCTGCTCACCCTCTTGTTGATAGCACTGCTTTTTGTCTTGTTGGAAAAAAGCAGTGGTTTATTGAGCCTTTCAATGCGTGCAGGTTTACGAAATCTATTGCGTAGAAAAGGCGAAACCCTGGTGCAAACTCTGGCTTTTGCACTGACGCTGATGGCCATGCTGGTGGTGATATTTATCCGCACTGATTTGCTTAACAACTGGCAGCAATCTTTGCCAGACGATGCGCCCAATCATTTTGTTATCAATATTCTGCCCGACAAGGTGCCATTATTTGAAAACTATCTGCGCGAACAGCAGCTGGTGAGTTCGAAGATCTACCCCATGAGTCGAGGGCGACTCATTGAAATAAATGGCGTGCCGGTAAAACAGGCGGTGACCAAGGAAGAAAAAAATAATGAAAGTCTGAACCGAGAACTAAACCTTACCTGGTCTGATACCGTGCAAGAGGAAAATAAAATACTCTCAGGAACATGGTGGCAAGAGGGGCAAGTGTCGGACTTTCCAGAGGTGTCGATTGAATCCCGATTGGCGAAAAAGCTAGGTGTAAAAATTGGTGATCGCTTAACATTTTTTACTGGCAGGCAAAACTGGCAGGCCGAGGTAACAAGTATTCGTGCCGTAAAGTGGGAAAGCTTTCATCCGAATTTTTACTTTGTATTTAACCCGAGCAGTATTGAGCATCTACCCGCTACCTATATGACAAGTTTCTATATGGCGCCAGAGCAAAAAATACTGTTGAAGGATATGGTGAAAGCATTTCCAGCCATTACTGTATTTGAGATGGATGCGGTATTAGATCAGCTTAAAGCTATTATTAGTCAGGTAATTGTTGCCATTGAATACGTGCTGCTATTTGTTCTGGCTGCAGGTTTGATGGTGACATTGGCCGCCGTGCAAGCATCTCTGGATGAGCGACTACAAGAGGGTGCATTGATGCGCACCCTGGGTGCCCAGCGTGATTTAATTCGGCGTAGCCAATGGAGTGAATTCGGCAGCATGGGGCTTATTGCCGGCATTGTGGCGGTACTCGGCACGGAGTTAGTTTCATTTCTTGCCAGCCGTTATATTTTTCAAGCGGACTATAGCCCTTTGTGGTGGGCTTGGGCTTTTGTGCCGGTGGCAGCGGCTTTACTGCTGGCACTATTAGGTACTTTCAGTGCGCGAAAAGTGCTGACAAAAAGTCCCATGTTGGTATTGAGAGAAGGACAATGAACTTTCTGTAGCTTGGCTTAAGCGAAGTGAAACCCAACATGATTGTTTTAATTGTGAAGCTGATTCAAAGGCTTATTTAATTCCGTTGCATTAAAATCAAAGCAATCAAGCGTATTTCAAAATTGTTGGGTTTCACTTCGATCTCGGCAACTGCTCCATGCGTTGCTCTACCTCCTGCATCCATGCAGTCGTACCCAAGCTGCGCGTCACTTCAGCCACGCTTTGTGGATAGCACCTTGGGAAAAAAGTTCTGAAACTTAAAATAGAATGAATTAGCGTGAGACAAACATAAGCCATGCTCTACTGTATTTATTCCAACGAACTGCCCGTATTAAAACAGGTGGTGGTATCTACCCTAAAAACTGAGCCCTTGTCTGACCCCTTTCAGGCGGAGCAGATACTGGTGCCTGGCACCGGTCTGAGTCAATGGTTGAAACTTGGTCTGGCCGATGCCTTGGGCGTGTCAGCCAATATTGATTACCCCATGCCTTCTAACTTTTTATGGCGACTATTTCACGCCGTACTAGAAGATGTGCCGAAAGAGTCGGACTTTAATAAAGATGTTTTGCTTTGGCACTTACTTGAAATATTGCCCACTCAGCTAGAAAACGATGCTTTCCTGCCTTTAAAACATTATCTTGCAGATGGTGATGAGTTACGCAGTTATCAATTAGCAACAAAAATAGCAGATGTTTTTGATCAATACCTTTTATATCGTATTGACTGGATCAACGACTGGAGTGAAGGCGGAAATATGGCTGCCGAAAAGCAGCCTTGGCAGCCCATTTTATGGCGCGCCCTGTGTGAGCGGATTACGGGGTTAGACCGGAAAGCCCTGCATCGAGCGGGTCTTTTTGAGCAGTTTGTTTGGCGTTTAAAAAATGAAAAAGAAATATCCCAGCAGCGACTCGCTGACCTGCCGCAGAGGCTCTTTTTATTCGGTTTTAATAATTTACCACCTATCTATTTAGACGCTTTGCAAGTGCTGGCAGAATATCGGGATGTTTATCTTTTAGTGGCGAACCCTTGTCGTATCTATTGGGGTGACTTGAAAACATCCGCCGAAGAGGCAAGGTTGGTGCAGGGAAAGCGGTCTGACAATATAATCGAGATGGATGCAGAAGCACTCAATAGGCAAAGCCATGCCTTGCTTTCCTCTCTGGGAAAACAAGGACGGGAGCTGTTGGGGCAGTTACAGGGTCTGGAAATACACGAATCCGATTATTACATCGACCCTGGTAGGCGGCACTTACTGAGTAATATTCAGCAGGATATTCTCGATGGTTTAGATCGGTCCGGTGATTTGTTGTTTGATAGCAATAGTGAAAATAAAGCAGCTATTGCAGCAAGTGATTTTAGTCTTTCATTCCACAATAACTACAGCCCTCTGCGTGAAGTGGAAGTGCTGCATGACCAGCTATTGCATTTATTTGAGCAGCATTCTGATCTGACACCTAAAGATATCGTGGTGATGGTGCCGGACATTGATCGCTATAGCCCTCTTATTCACGCCGTATTTGATAGCGCGAGAAAAATACCGTTTTCTGTTGCAGATCGCAGTGTCGGCAGTGAAGAGCCGCTGCTGCTCAGAGTGAAAAGTTTACTGCAACTGCCAGCCAGCCGCTTAAGTGTTAGTGAAGTCTTGGAGCTTCTCGAGCTGCCAGCAATTCGTTCTCGCTTTCAAATAGATGCCCAGGATATGGAAACCCTCAGCCAGTGGGTAGAAGAAAGCGGTATTCGCTGGGGCATGGATGGTGAGCACCGCAGTGCACTGGATTTACCCGCCTTTGAACAGAACAGTTGGCGCTTTGGTTTGCGTCGTATGTTGGCAGGTTTCAGCATGGGCGGCCAAAGTGTGTATCAAGGCATTGCCAGCTATAACGAAGTCAGTGGTTTAACGGCAGTGCTAGCGGGAAAGTTGGCATCTCTGCTTGATTGTTTGGATCTTGCACGAAAACAGTTGGCGGCATCTCATACGGTGGACGAATGGATTACTCTCACTCACCAGATAGTGGATGATTTTTTTGTCTTTGAAGCGGGTGAGGAGCTGGCGCTGCAAGCATTATGGGGTGGTTTGGAACGTTTAAAGAAATATAGCGAGCAGGCGGCCTATAGCCAAAGCCTTTCGCACAGTTTATTTATGCAGTCTATCTCAGCCTGTCTTAATGAAAGTAATAGTGGCTCCCATTTTCTTAACGGCCAGGTAAGCTTTTGCACGCTGCTACCAAAGCGTGCCATTCCCTTTAAAGTGGTGTGCTTGCTCGGTATGAACGAAGGGGATTACCCCGTTGCGATGCCGTCCTTAGGTTTTGATTTAATGGCCCATCAATTCCGGGCGGGTGATCGATCGCGGCGTGATGAAGAACGTTTTTTATTTCTTGAGGCCTTACTGGCGGCGGAAACTAAGCTCTATCTTTCTTGGGTAGGGAGTAGTATTCAAGATAACAGTGAAAAACAACCATCAGTGTTACTCAGTGAGTTACTGGAATATTGCCTCAATAATTACCGTCTCGCTGATGATGGTCATCTATCTCTTGATGATAGTGCCAACAGCTTGCGCGAATACCTCATTACTCGTCACGCTGTGCAAGCTTTTAGCGCGGACAACTTTATTAAAAACCCAGAAAGCCCTCTGTGCTTTAGCTATGCTAAGGCGTGGTTGCCGAACCTCCCTCTTTCAAATGCTGATTTGGTAACACAAGCATCAACAGATAAAAAAGACTCTCATTTTTCCGATTTCTCGCCCAGCATGACACAAGCGAAAGAAAATGATGCCTTCACTGCACAGGAGGTCATTCCTCTTGCGACCTTGCAGAATTTTTTTATACAGCCTTGTCGATATTTTATGCGGCATTGTCTGCAAGTGGATTTAAACCTACCCACTAGCAGTTTAGTTGAGCATGAGCCCTTTGTGATCGATGGCTTAAGCCACTATCAATTGAAACAAGACTTTCTGGAGTACCAGCTATCATCGCCTCAAAATGCTGAAGACGATAAGCAGCATTATACGAACTATCAATTGGGTACTGGTTTACTGCCGACAGGTTATGCCGGTGAAAAAAGCCTACAGAAAGCGGAAGGTGATGTTCATATTTTATTGGAGGCCTTGAGTGACTATGAAAGAAAAAACAAGTCGGCCATTGAAATTCATCTCAAGGAAGTAAACGGTGTCACATTGGAAGGCTGGTTGCAATCCCATTACCAAGGATGCCATGTCGATTACCGAGTGTCCGCACTAAAGGGTAAAGATTATATTTCCAGCTGGATTGCACACTTAGCTCTTTGTGCATCAGAGCACCCTGAATTTAATGGTACACATTTGCTGGGTATCGGAAAAAGTAAAAAGAAAGCCGTGTTGGAAGAAGCTCACTTTAAGCCGCTTAGTCGAGAACAGGCCCTG
This sequence comes from Gammaproteobacteria bacterium UBA3067, assembly GCA_002366835.1. Lineage (GTDB taxonomy): Bacteria > Pseudomonadota > Gammaproteobacteria > Pseudomonadales > UBA3067 > UBA3067. The sequence goes on along the minus strand of DFBZ01000060.1, from coordinate 34,074 downwards.
GTGCACCTTGGTGAATTGATTCAAATTTATCAAAGGGGGCAGTCTTCCCCTCTGCCGTTTTTTACTGAAACTGCTTGGGAGTGGTATCGCACAAAATTTTTGGAAACTAAAAAAAGCAGCCCAGAAGAAAATGATTCCAGCGCATGGAGTAAGGCGCAAAGCCGGTTTTATGGCACGAGTCACTCGCCCATACAGCCAGAAGTCAGTGACCCCGCTGTTGCACGCATCTACCCTTGTCTTGAAGATGTTGCCGAGCCGCTCTTTAATTTGGCAGAAACAATATTTACTCCTTTGGGGCAATCTATGGCAGAGGAAAAAAGCGGAGTAAATAATGACTAATCCATCTTTGCACCTCAATCCCTTTTCTTTCCCCCTGCAAGGCACTCACCTTATTGAAGCGAGCGCGGGCACAGGAAAAACTTATACCATCACCAGTCTCTATTTACGTTTATTGCTTGGTCACGGTGACTTATTAACGGGCTTTGGTCGTCCTCTTGATGTGAGTGATATTTTGTTGGTCACTTTTACCGATGCGGCCACGCAGGAACTAAAAGGGCGAATTCGCACCCGCATTCATCAGGCAAAGCGGGCGTTTTTAATGGGCAGTGTAAAGGGGGATGATTTTCTTGCGCAATTACTGAAGGATTTCCCAAAGCAAAGCCACCCCTACTTAATTCAGCGCTTGGATATGGCTGAACAACAAATGGATGAGGCAGCAATTTTTACCATCCACGGATTTTGTCAGCGTATGCTCAAACAGAATGCCTTCGAGTGCGGTGTTTTGTTCGATATGAATTTAGTGAAGGATGAAAAAGCACTTAAGGAAACAGCCAGTTTTGATTTCTGGCGTGAAACGATGTATTCCCTTGAGTCTGAGCACATGGCCGTAGTGAGCCAATACTGGGCAAGCCCTCAGAGTTTTATGGCAGGTATATCTGCCATGGTGGAGCGGGAAGGCTTGGAGATTTACCCTCTACTTCCACGCGAAGAAACGCAAAAAGAAACATGCAGTGATTCAGAAAAATTGAATACTGCAACAATGATCTCTCAAGCACTTGATCAGTGGATGGAAACACTGAAGCGCTTCAAACAAGACTGGCTAATCGAGCGCGAAGATATACAAGAAATTATTGAGCAGTCAGATGTTAGTAAGAGAAGTTACAGCAAAAGGAACCTGCCCAAGTGGTTGGTGGCTGTTGATGATTTTTGCAATGATGAAAAGGCCTACACATTGCCGGAGCCGTTGGCTAAATTCTCTCAGTCGGAGTTATCAGAAAAAACGTCAAAGGGGAGCGAACCTCGCCATCCAATATTCGAAAAAATCGAACGTTTACATGAAGAACCGCTGCCTCTTAAAGAATTAATTCAGCATGCGGGCATTATCGATATTCGTCAACGCTTAAAAGATCTCAAAAAGCAGCAGCAAGTGTTTGGTTTTTCTGATTTACTCACCCAGCTAAATGATGCGCTGCACAGTGATTTTGGCTCAGAGCTGGCTAGCCGTATTCGTACGCTTTATCCAGTTTCCATGATTGACGAATTTCAAGACACTGATCTGACACAGTATGGTATTTTTGAGCGTATCTATTTTAACTCCCCCAATAGTGCTATCTATTTAATTGGTGACCCCAAGCAGGCGATATACAGTTTTCGCAATGCGGATATATTTACCTATATGCGCGCAAAGCAAGAGGTGGAAAACCATTTCCATTTGGATACTAACTGGCGCTCGACCCACGCTATGGTGGAAGCGACTAACTGCTTATTTGAATTTTCAAAGAAGCCTTTTATTTACGATGAAGCTATTCCCTTTCTAGCCGTTAACAGCGGAGGACAAGCCGATAAAGCACCGCTAAAAAACACGGGGAACGAGCAGTCCTCGGCGGCGCTGCAGTTTTTTTTATTGAAAAGCGAGAAGCCGGTTAATAAGCAAACTTATCAGCAATATCAAGCAGAATTCTGTGCCGATGAAATAGCTTACCTTCTAAATGCAGGTGTAGCAGGGCAGGCCCACATCGGTGGCAAATTTTTGGCAAGCGAGGATATTGCTGTGCTAGTGCGTGATCGGCATGAAGCAGCATTAATTCAACAGCAACTACAGCAACGTAATGTGGACGCGGTGTACCTCAGCACTAAAGATGGGGTGTTCGATAGCCCAGAAGCGGCCGATCTTTATCTGTTGCTCATCGCTATTAGTAGCCTCAGTATTGATGCGAAGCAAAATACTTGGGGAGGGCAGTCTTCATCTGTGGGCGATGAGCGAGCAATTCGCAGCGCTCTTAGTTCAGGCCTGTTTTTATACAAACAGAGCGAGCTGGAGGCTTTGTTTTTTGATGACAGCCAGTGGGAAGGTGTTCTACAAGAGTTTGGTGCTTATCAAGAGCTATGGGTTAAACAGGGTGTGCTTCCCATGTTGCACTTGGTTTTTCAACGCCGTCAATTGATGGCGAGACTTCAGTGTAGTGATAACGCAGAGCGCGTTCTCACTAATATCTTACATCTAAGTGAGCTACTGCAAAATGCCGCCAGTGAACTATCCGGTGAGAAGGAATTGTTAGCCTGGTTTCTTCAGCAACTTGAATCCGAAGAAGAAGCCACTGATGAAACCCTGTTGCGCTTGGAAAGCGACCGCAAGCGCGTTCAAATTGTTACTATTCATAAAAGTAAGGGTTTGGAATATCCCATCGTTTTTATTCCTTTTGCTTGTAGTTATAAAACTGCCAAGGTGGCGCTTTATCAGGATCAAACTCAGCATAAAAAAGTGCTTGATTTGGGCGGAAAAAAAGAGGCCTTGGAAAAGGCAGAGCTGGAGCGCTTGGCCGAAGATTTACGACTTCTTTATGTGGCCTTAACGCGTAGTGTCTACCGCTGTTATCTTGGTATTGCCGATGTCAGCGTGGGTAATAAAAAAGGCAGCGATTTACACAAAACAGCCTTGGGTTCTTTGCTTGTGAAAGGGGAAGGAAAGCAACTCGATACGCAACTCAGTGAATTAGAAAAAAACTCACCCCATATTCATGTGCGGACTCTTGACCCTGAAGAGGATCGAGCGCCGCAGGTATTTACGCCCCTTAACCCTGAAAATAGAGAACTTCAGGCCAGGCGGTTTACCGGCAGCATTGAGCGTAACTGGCGCGTTAGTAGCTTTACTGCATTAACCCGTCGTGTAGGCCACAAAACATTGGGCCTAAATGACCCTTTGCGCTCAGAGAAAATGGATCTTGACGCACTGCAGGATGACGGCGGGGCTACAACCCAAACGGCCAGTGAAATAGAAGAGCGAAATGTTTTCACCTTTCCTAAAGGCGCGCAGGCCGGCACGCTAATGCACAGTCTGTTTGAAAATATAGATTTTGCTTGTTTTGATCAAGCGGCTTTGGAAACCCTTACTGAAGACAAGCTTCTGCTTGCCGGTTTTGAGAATGAATGGCGCGACGTGTTAGTGGAATTAGTTTGCGAAGTGTTGCAAACACCGTTAAACAAGCCAGACGAACAAGATGATGTTGTTTCTTTAAACCAAATTACCCGCCAAAAACGTTTCGTTGAACTGGAGTTTACGCTGCCCGTGGGTATTTTAAAAAGCCACACCTTGCAGAAATTCGAACAACAGCTCCAGCCAGAAAGCGAATATACTGCCTTAGAGTTTATGCCCCAGCGCGGCTACCTAAAAGGGTTTATTGATCTTATCTTTGAATGGAAGGGGCAGTATTTTATTCTTGATTATAAGTCCAACCATCTGGGTGATGATGTCGAAAACTACCACCCAGATAAGTTGGCCCCGGTGATGGCAGAGCACCATTACACCTTGCAATATTTGCTCTATAGCTTGGCCCTGCATCGTTATTTGAAACATCGTATAAAGGATTATAACTTTCAGACTCACTTTGGTGGTGTGTATTATTTATTTCTACGCGGGATGCACAAAGATAAGCTCGGTTATGGTGTGTACTTTAATAAACCAGAGTTTCATACCATTGAAGAATTAGACGCGGCGGTGTTGCTAGATAGTGGGGAGGAAGCGAATGTCTAAGCAAAACCCGTATCATCCCAAGCAGGTATTAGGTGAATTAAACAAGCTCTATAAACAAGGTTTTATTCGTGCCCTTGATTACCAGTTTGCTCGTTTTCTAGCAGAACAGTTACCGGAAGAACAAGATGAAAATAGCCAACAAGGATTGGTTTTGTGGCTGGGCGCGTTGCTTAGCTTTCAGTTAGGGGCAGGGCATAGCTGTGTGGATCTAGAATCTTTACCTTCGCCGTTGTTCGGATTAAGCGAAAAAGCAAACAAGGTAGAAGAAAATGGTCTGCTATCAGCGGCTCCCCGCTTACCTGCTACGGATGCATTGATCGACGTACTGAGTTCTTCCCCCCTGGTTTGTTTTAGAAGTTCAGCGGATGATGCAGAAACTATCGCCCCTCTTTGTTTGGAAGGTAGCCGGTTATATCTGTATCGTTATTGGCATTACGAAAATGAGGTGGCGGAATATTTAAAATGTCTCAATACCGTAAATCCGCTACAGGGTTCACCTAAGGGGAGTATTAAAGAAAATTTACACAACGCGATGGAGCGTTTATTTCCCAAAGATATAGACAACCCTTGGCCCCGTGTTGCTGCATCACTCGCACTTAAAAATCGTTTGCTATTGATCAGTGGTGGCCCCGGTACAGGTAAAACCACCACAGTGACTCGTACTCTGGCATTATTGTTAGAGCAAGCCGCCCTCGAAAATTCTCAGTTACATATACAGCTCGCGGCCCCTACCGGAAAAGCCGCCGCTCGTTTGAGTGAATCTATTGTTGCAGCGAAGTCACAGTTAAATGTGGAAAGCACGATACGGGAAAAAATTCCCGACCAGGCCAAAACCCTGCATCGCTTGTTAGGTGTTATTCCTGGCAGCCTTTCTTTTCGCTTTAACCGTCAAAACCGTTTGCATCTGGACCTACTTCTGGTGGATGAAGCATCCATGATTGATTTACCCATGATGCATGCTTTACTCAGCGCCTTGCCCGACCATGCCCGCTTAATATTGCTGGGAGATAAAGATCAGCTTGCATCGGTAGAACCCGGTAGTGTGCTGGCAGAGTTGTGTGCGCATGGGAATAATACCTTTAGCCGCCACACTGGAAATTACATCCAAGCACTTGCGGATATGCAGCCAGAAATTGATTCGCAACTTCCCGATAGCGCCCTGGCAAATAGTATTTGCCAATTGCAAAAAAGTTATCGTTTTCATGAAAAGAGTGCCATCGGTGATATTGCTCGTAAAGTGAATGTAGGTGATGCTCGCGTGATAGATGCCTACTGGCGAAAAGAGCTCGATAGCACTGGGGTCTCAATTTTTCCTCTTAGGGAGGCCGAGGCAACGTTGCAAGGTGCTTATCAGCAGTACGCAAACTTTATTCAGAGTTGCCAGAAGGTAAATGCCCATGTTGATATTAATGCGCAGCTGAGCGCATTTTCTCGTTTTCAGATTTTATGCGCCACGCGACAAGGGGAATGGAGCGTAGCGGAAATTAATCAGTGGATGGAGGATAGGCTGCATCAAAAAGGTCTGATTGATAAGAATGATTGGTATATAGGCTGCCCGATTATGATTACTAAAAATAGCTATTCCCACCAGCTTTATAATGGCGACATCGGTATCTGCCTTGCCGACCCCGCCAATCAAAACCAGAAGCGTATTTATTTTCCACCCGTTGATCCAGTGTCAGACCCAGCGCCTCGTGGTTTTTTGCCCTCGCGTTTACCGCCCTTTGATAAGGTTTACGCCATGACAATACATAAAAGCCAGGGTTCCGAGTTTGATGAGGTGTCAATGATGTACCCACCTCAGGACAGCCCGGTATTAACGCGGGAGCTTCTTTATACTGGGATTACACGCGCAAAAAAATCATGCGTCATAGTTTCTGATAAAGGAATTTTGAAAACGAGCATTCAACGCAAAACCAAGCGGGACTCCGGCTTGGGGCAGCGCTTATGATTGGGATTAATGTATTTTCAAAATTGTAAGTATGCCGGAGCATTGGGTATAAATGGTTGAAATAAAACATCCTCAAGAGCTAGCACGTTTACGCCGCCTTGCCCTCACTGCACAGGGTTTGCTTCAGGCACAACCCTATGGGCGTGGTTTGGATGGAGCACGGAAAACCATCAGGCACATAGGATATGTTCAGATTGACACCCTATCTGTGGTGGAGCGAGCACACAACCATGTCCTCTACTCCAGAGTGCCGGGATTCAAGCCAGTTATGACAAATCAGATGTTGCTTGATGGGGATGTTTTTGAGTATTGGGTACACGCGGCAGCATTTATACCCATTGCTGATTTTCGTTTCTCGTTACCCTACAAGCACGCCATTAAAAGCGGCCAAATCCATTGGTATCGAAACCCTGATAGAAAGCTTATGGCTGAGCTATTGGCACACATACGTTCAGATGGCCCGATAAAGTCCCGAGATATAAACACTAAGGCCCAGAAGCGAGCAGGTTGGTGGGACTGGAAGCCAGCCAAAAAGGCACTCGAGCAGTTGTATATGGAAGGTGATCTGATGATCAGGAGTCGCGATAGCTTTCAAAAAGTTTATGATCTCACCGAACGGGTACTGCCGCCTCATATAAACTCGCAAATGCCCAGCATGGAAGAATTTGCCGAACACATATTAGATCAACAGTTACGCTGTCATGGTCTCGTGTCTATGAAAGGGCTGACCTACCAGCGCCGTAGCGCTGAACTACGCAAAGCTGTGAAAAGCTTGGTAAATGAAAGGTTGGCACAGGGCACTTTAGAACAAGTGCAGTTGCCCACTGGTGAAGTATTTATATTGGAAGCAGGCGCGCTCGAACGCGGCCTTCCTCCTGTGAAAAACCGCGTGCTGATTCTTTCGCCCTTCGATAACTGTGTTATTCAGCGGGAACGACTCACGTCCCTGTTTCAATACGACTATCAAATAGAATGCTATGTTCCCGCCGCTAAACGTCAGTATGGCTACTTTTCCCTACCGCTACTTTACCGAGATGAGTTTGTTGGGCGGATGGATTGTAAAGCCGATCGAAAAACCAGCCACTTAGAAATCAAATCACTTTATCTGGAGAAGCCGTGTGTTGATCAAGACTTGCTGATTGCCGCGCTTATCGATGCCATTACACAATTTTGTCATTTTCAAAAGTGTGGCTCAGTGTCTTTGACAAAAGTTCAGCCCAAGCATCTAGGCCAGCCTTTGAGCAGCGCGTTAAAATTTTCAGCGTGATGGGAGGACAAAGGCAATAAAGCGGATGTTATTAAAAAGCTGCCTGGGTTGCCGTGAAATCTAGCGCTGCTTTTTCTTTCCGCGACAGACCCGCGTTAAGCCATGCAATAGAAATAAAAAAGCCTACCCGGTAAGTAGATACGATGTAGGCCTTCTAATCAGTGCTTTTAAAGCTATTGCAGCAATTCTTTTAAACGTAGTAACTGGGTCTCGCCATTTGAGTCATCAACACCGTCGTTATCATTGATCACCAATACGGTGCCATCTGGGGTCACCGTCAAGCCCTCAACTTTCTCCAGAGCTAGCCCCCCCGTTGCGAGTAGGTTATCCATCAAATCATCGACCAATACTTTGGAGACGATAGGGTAGTCCACTGCATTGCTGCCGTCGTCAGCAAGAGGAGATAAATCAGCAATGGAGAATTGATAAAGCCGTTTGATGGCAGCATCCGGCCCACCTTGGTTATCACGCTCAATCACCATAAACATGTCTTTTCCAAGTGAGGTGATGGCAGAAAGGCCTACCCAGCCCTCGTTGTCAGATTCAGCGGCATCCAATGGATAGTAGAAGTACTGCCAGCTATCTGTCGCGGTGTTGTACTGGCCAATACGAGCGTGATTGGCCTTGTCTCCACTCCATGTTCGTTGGAAGACAACATAAAGCAATTCTGTTGTATCGCTTATGACGGATGTCACCCCCTCAAAGCCAAAACGTAATTGCCGATTTGCTGTCTCTGTCGGCAAGGTGATGACTTGTTCGATCGTTCCGGTCGGGGAAACATTTACCAGCATATTTTCAAACTTAAAGGGTTTGTCCGTATCGCCAATGGTGCCACTTCCCTCAGAAGCCAGCCAAAAACCACCATTTTCTGAGCTGCTAATACCTTCTAGGTCGAGGTTGACTGTCAGCTCGCTATCGTTATTCACAAGGCTGGCATCAGCTGCCGCAAGTGCACCGTTTGTATCCTTTAAGATAATTTCACGGGTGATTCGTGCGGGGTCTTCTGCAAGATCAATCGCAAAAATTCGACTTGATTTATAGAAGCTATCTGACACCGTGTAGGCTGTGTTGCTGTCTTGTAAATCCATGGTAAGGCCAGAAAGAGCACCCCAGCCAACAGGTCGGCCAGCATCATCATTGTTAGATGTTAGAGTAGGGTAGTCAGCGTTGCCCTTTTCTAGTTGGTAGATGGTTAAAGCGGAACGAATCTTGTCGCCCCGTTCATCTGCTTCGCCCGCAGCAATAAACAGATCTCTCTCTGGAATGGCCAGTAGGCCTTCAGGCTTTACGGATGCAGGCAATAATTGCACAAACTGTGGGTCAGCGTCGTCGCTAATACGATAAACCAGCACTACGCTGGAGCGCTCGGAACCAACAAATAAATACTCTGTTGCACCGAAAACAGCATACTCTACATTTTCTGGCTCATTGCCTTTTTTACCCGCACGTTTATCTGGAAAATGGCCATGGCGAGTAATGATATGCTCAACTGATTCTGCTGATTCGTAAAACACACTGTCGTCGAGATTAAACACGGTAAAACCACGGCTGCCACCATTGAGGTCACCTTCGTTTGCAGTTGCAAAGCGATTGTTGCCGACCCAGCTCACGCCATCAGGTTCACGCAGTACATTTACCAAACTTTTAGTCGGGTCTATCCGGCTATCTTTTTCGGTGTCGATATTATTAAGATCGACAGAGCCCGCACCAAAATGATTAATGATACTGCCATCACTCAGATCAACCAGAATAATATGGTTATTTTCCTGTAGCGTGATGACGGCAATATTGTCGTCATTGATATCCACATACTCGGGCTCTGGGTCATCTCCGTAGAGACTAGCAAGCCCTGTCAGGCTGACATCACGGATGGCCCAGTCAGCAGGGTTACCCTCGAGATCTATAATTTGCAGCAAGCCGGCCGGCGCTTGTGGCGGAGCACCATCTTCCAAGTCTTCGTCACGTTCATTTTCAATGACCACCGCAGCGTAAAGGCCATCAGGTGATACTGCGATAGAATCCGGCTGACCCGCCAAGGGGATTGTCTCAAGCACTTCTTTTGTAGTGATATCAATCACCACTAGATTTCCGCTGGTATTCACATAATCGATAGACGTGTTAACCGCCGCCAAAGCATAGTTGCCAACAACGGTTACCGAAGTTGGCTCACCCCCCACGTCGATACTGCCTGCTGGGGTCGGCGCGGTAACATCCGTGATATTAACAAAGCCAATTTTTTCCAGTTTGCCATCGGTGTATACAAGTGTGTTGCCGCCATCCGCAGCAGCGACAATTTCAGCTACGGTTTCATTTGCAATGTCGCTGTTTAGATAAACAGGAAAGCTACTAACACGATTAAAAGAATGCTGCTCCGGAAAGTCTTCCTCCTCTTCAGTCGAGTCACAGGCGACCATTGATACAGTCGCTGCAATTACTGTCAGTGCAAGGGCTGTATTTTTAAATTTAAAATCTATCGGCATTTCTCACTCCACCTTACGAATACTAGAAACGATCGATTTTCCCCAATAGTTATGACAATAAAATGACGCAGTTTAATTTTTGAACTGCACGCATCTAAATGTGTGCATATTTTTAGAAGCTCCCCTAGCTCTCTTTAACGAAAAATACAGGGGCTAGTGGTGGCTGCCTTTGTCATCAAAAGAGTCGGTGAGCACTGGCAAGCTCTATTTATTGTTGAATAGCATGTCATTATTTCTTCATATTCCTGCCCTAGTCTTTAGCCGCAAATCTTCAAGGGGTGGCCAAGCTTGGTTTCCATTAGGCCTTCCTCAACATGCTATTTACTGAAGGGAAATCCAATGAAATGTCGACAAACGCTACTAACCGGCGCTGTAACACTCGCTGCTTCATTCACTGCATGCGCACAAATGCCCAGTGCAATTCCTCAACACCAAAAAGACAATGCCTGGTTTCAGCAGGGGGCGGCGGCTGTTGCTGCAAAAGAACTGGCGAGAACACGTAAGGCGAAAAACGTTATCCTTTTTGTTGGTGATGGTATGGGGGTTTCTACAATAACCGCTGCCCGAATATTAGAGGGGCAATTAAAGGGAATGCAGGGCGAAGAAAACAACCTGAGCTTTGATCTTTTTCCTTATACAGGGATGGCAAAAACCTACAATGTTGACTCTCAAACACCTGATTCTGCAGGCACGATGACAGCGATGGTATCCGGTGTGAAAACAGATATAGGCGTGATTGGCGTTGATGAGGATATCGTTCGCGGTGATTGTGCAACGGTTGCAGGTAATGAATTAGTGACCGCATTAGAGCTTGCTGAAATTGCTGGGAAATCAACCGGTATCATTTCAACCGCTCGCATCACTCATGCCACACCCGCAGCCACTTATGCAAAATCAGCTGATCGAAACTGGGAAGATATATCAGACATGCCTGCCGACGCGGTGGAGGCAGGCTGTGAAGATATTGCATTGCAGTTGGTTAATTTTGAAGACGGGCTCGAGCTTCGTTATAAAAATGCCAATGTGGATGGTATTGAAGTAGTCATGGGGGGTGGGCGACGCCACTTTCTTCCTAAAGATCCCTCTCACAATAGCCCCGATGCCGTGAGTAGCACCGAAGGTGATCGTAGCGATGGCAGGAATTTAATTGCGGAGTGGGAAGAGGCCCATCCAAATGGTCGCTACGTTTATGACCAGTCAGGATTTGATTCCATTGATAGCAATAATGTTGATCAGCTACTTGGTTTATTTAACGAATCTCACATGCATTATGAGGCAGACCGGCACAATGACATTTCTGGCGAGCCCTCATTAAGCGAAATGACCGCAAAGGGAATTGATTTGCTCGACAATAATAGAAAGGGGTTTTTCCTGATGGTAGAGTCTGGTCGTATCGACCATGCTCACCATGCGGGTAGTGCATACAATGCGCTAACAGAGACGATTGAATTTTCGAAAGCTGTAAAAGCTGCGATTGATTCCGTTGATATGAAAAATACCTTGGTTATCGTTACCGCTGACCATAGTCACGTGTTTACGATTGCAGGTTACCCCAAGCGTGGTAATCCTATTCTGGGGAAAGTCGTTTCTGTAGGGAAAACAGAACCCCAGCTGGCTGCTGACGGCATGCCCTACACAACGCTCGGTTATACCAATGGTAAGGGCTTCCAGGATTTGGGAGCTGAAACCAACGCCGATGCAGCATACGCGCAAGCTACGAATGCAGGCAGCCGAAACGACCTCAGTAACGTAAGCACAGAGTCCTCCGGTTTCCACCAGGAAGCAATGGTTCCTTTGGGCTCAGAGACACATGCTGGGGAGGATGTAACTATTTATGGAAATGGAGCGGGTGCTCATTTAGTCAGTGGCACCAATGAGCAAAGTGCTATTTTTCATATGATGAATAAGGCTGCTCGGCTTTCCAAAAAAGCGACCATACAATTAGTAAAACCTGGAAATTAAATAGGCGCTAGCCGGTTTTATCTACCGTTTAATTCCACCTCTGATAGCAAAATAAAAGTGAGGCACCGCGGGTGTCTCACTTTTATTTTATCCGCAATTTTTCTATATACGAGAAGATACAATGAAGAACAGTGCATTAGGGTTACTTGTTTTCGGGCTGTTCTCAGCTTGCTCTGTGTGGGCAGAAGCAGCTAAGACCTGTTCTATCGAAGCCCCTGTCGTCGCTACATATAAAATAAGGGTTGAAGTTCCTGGGGGGTCTAAGGAAAACATCCTGGAGCTGTGGCGGTATAATAATCAAGTCGCCATTCGGTATCCAAAAACGCTGGTCACAGAAGTGTGGGGAAAAACAAAAAATGATAGGCTTCATCTGGTCAAAATTTTTGAAAAACACAAAAGGGGCATTGAATACCAACCCCTTGAAATTAGTGGCTCTCATGATTGGAGTGTGAAGCGGCAATTGGTTTCAAATGAAGCCATTTCAAAGATGCGTTTTATTAAGTCTGCGGGGAAGGGCTGCAACCTTATAAAGAACTACTCAAAACAAACAAATAAAGGTGTGCGCCACTTGGCATGGTTAGAAAATAAAGCGCTGATTAAATCTTACGTCGAATCCAGCGACCAGAGAACAAGCACCTGGACTCTTCTTTCCACAAGTACAAAACAGCAAGGAATTCGGGAAAAGTTTCGTGCTCTGAATAGTTACGATACCGTAGACTATACCGATATTGGTGATAATGAATCGGATCCATTTTTAACGAGCATGATTAATTTTGGCTTTATCGAAAACCATTCACACGGTTTTTATGACTCACAGGGAAACGCAGTACATAAGCACTAGCGAGCATCTATCTATTTATACTGAGCTTGTTTATTACCCCCAAGCCCACCATTCATGTGCGGGCATCTTGGTGATATTGATGAAGATGGCTATTTGTGTCACCGGCCGCAAACAGAGCGCGGACGCTACGGGAATGAGGCCCCTCGTGCTCGTAACCATACGGCTTAAATAGTTGAGTAAATTGCTTGGAGAATGTAGTGTTGGCCCGCTAAGCAATGGCTTTGTGGGCGATTCAGCGAATTTCAACAGCCTGCTAGATGGACGTAGGTAATGTATTCCTTCTGAATCTATTTATTAGCCTTGCGAAGACTGTGTTTACTCGGGGTTTTTACAAGAAAAATAATTTGGAGCTTATAAAATGACTGCGGAACTCTACAATTTCTCTGTTTTGGATATTGATCATAAAACTCGTCAGCTTGATGAGTTCAAGGGTAAGGTATTGTTGATTGTGAACGTGGCGAGCAAGTGTGGCTTAACACCTCAGTACGAAGGTTTGGAGTCCATGTATGGCAAGTATCGTGATAAGGGCTTCGAAATACTGGGCTTTCCTTGTAATCAGTTTCTGAGTCAGGAGCCGGGTGACGAGGCTGAAATAAAAAGCTTTTGCTCAAGCCGATACGATGTGAGCTTTCCTTTATTTGGCAAGATAGATGTCAACGGTAATGATACTGCGCCTTTGTATGAATATCTTAAGAAACAAGCACCGGGTGCCTTGAGCAGTAAGGCAGTGAAATGGAATTTTACCAAATTTCTTGTGGGGGCGGATGGCGAGGTGATTCGTCGTTATGCACCCACCGATAAACCGGAAAGTATCGAAAAGGATATTGAGGCTTTGTTAGCGTCTTAAATGAGTTGATATTAAAAGCCGTCTCGTTGATATATTTGCGAGGGGGCTATTGATAGCTAAAAGTACTTTTTCTTCCACTTCTCCTCTTCTTCCTCCATCAGGCTGTCTAGGCCATCACCTAGGGTTGCCTCTTCTTCGTTTGCGGCACTTTCTTCGTGCTGCTGATGTTCAAGTTTGTTCATCAGTTTGAGTTTTTCTTTCACCATGGTGACGAGTTCCTGGTGCTTTTCTATATAGGGGTGTTTTTCTAGCTCTTGTGATGCCCGTTGGTAAAAAGGCAATGCTAATGGGTATTTTTTTTCTATTTCAAAAGACTTTGCTTTAAAAAGATAGAGATCTAAAGCTGTTTGTGCAGTGACTTTTTTTAGGTGGTTGCTGAGTTGTTGCGCAGTGTCTTTGTTTAGCAGGTTTGCTTGGTAGCGTTGACGGACATATTTCAAAAGAGTCTGGGAGAGGGTGCGGATATTGTTCGCCTCTTCCAGGGTTTTAATGTCTATGGCGACTGCGTTGGAATCTTCGTTGGCTTGAGCAAGTTGAGTGAGGCGCTCCTGGATAACAGCCAGTTCTCTTTTGATCGCGCTATTTTGGGGGGTGATTTGTAAAATATTGCCAAGCTCTCTTTGCACCTCTTCCAGTACAAACTGTTGTAGTAGGCTGTTGCAGTATTGGGGAGGCATGTTGTCTAGTGTACGTAAAAGACGTCGTGCATTCTTTTGATGATGAGCGACTTGTACTGCGCGCTTCATCTCTGCCTGATCGATGCCTTGCTTTATGTAAAAGGCACCGAGCAGCAAGGCCATTAAGCCAAGCATAACTGACATTACGATAGTCGGATCCATGACGCGCTCTTTAAGCTGTATGAGGAATTTTAGTAAGTGTAGCTTAGTTTGTTTATATGGCTTGGCAGCGTTGTCGCAGGCTGGCGATGGGGGTGTTTTCAGCTGTTTAGCGGAAATTTAATACGAAGGCTTGACGATAGCGGTCCTAATCATTACTATACGCGCCTCTGTTAGAGACAGTGTTTAGTCCCCTTCGTCTAGAGGCCTAGGACACCGCCCTTTCACGGCGGTAACAGGGGTTCGAACCCCCTAGGGGACGCCACCTTTTTCGGTGATGCTTAATTTGGGTGATTGCTCAGTTAAGTGCTAGCCAGCTAAGGTGCGTCAGATAGTTATTCTATCGACCTGACTTAAACAGATTATGCGGGAATAGCTCAGTGGTAGAGCACGACCTTGCCAAGGTCGGGGTCGGGAGTTCGAGCCTCCTTTCCCGCTCCAAATTATTTTTTATGTGGCCACTCAGGTCACATAAGTATTCGTAACAACTTCAAACGCTTCTATTTACTACCCTTGTTTGTCTGGTGAAAATACCGGCGTGAACTTGCTGGGGTAGTCCGTAATAATGCTATCTACTCCCCAAGCGTGAAATTTCTCTAGATGGGTCGGGTCATTCATCGTCCATAGCGAAACATGTAAACCCGCCGCATGCGCCTCTTCCACAATGCTCTGATTGCAAACCTTCCACTTTAAGCACAAATACGAACAGCCCAGCTCTACGGCATGCTGCACCAGCCCCTTTGTTAATTTTGAGGCGATCATGCCCATTGCTTGTTCGCAGTGGGTGTCACGTAAGTGCTGCAGGAAAGGCAGGTGTTGTGAGGTAATAATGGCTCGCTCGTGTAGCTGAAAATGCTTGCAGATTTCCACAATGCGACGCGCAGCGATGGCCCCTTGGTTGAGGGGCATTTTTTTGACTTCGATCTGTATCGACGCCAGCGTTGGCCAGGCATCTAATACGGCAGTCAAGCTGGGTACGCCATCAGTTTCCAGAAACTTTTTTTTCCACGGGCCACGGGCATCCAGTTGTGCCAATTGGGAGGTGTCGTACTTGCTGATGGCTCCTCTGGCATTGGTGGTGCGGTTTACGCTGTCATCGTGGATGACGATGGGCTCGCCATTTTTATCAAGCTGAATATCCAGTTCAACACGGTGGATTCCCTGTTTGCGTAGAAAGGCAAAGCCACTGAGGGTGTTCTCCGGTGCTTCTCCTTTTGCACCACGATGACCATATATTAACATCAACAATAATCTCGATTTGTCTAAGTGTTTTACTGAGAAGCTGTTCTGGCTTAGGCTGGATTAAAGAGCTTTAAGCGCTGCTCGTAGGCTTGCCTCGCAATGCGTATATCTTCAAGAAAGAGTGGTAGTTCATCCATGTGCAATGCTTGAGGGCCGTCCACCAGCGCTTTTTCGGGGCGGGGGTGAAAGTCCACCAGAATCATATTGGCGCCAGCGATCACGCCCTGAGCGGTGGCATTAAATACATCCAGAATGCCATCTGGCGATTGTTCCCGTGAGCCGACGGAGTGTGAGGGGTCAATGCAAACCGGCATGCGTGTTAAGCGATGCACGACAGGAACGTGGGTGAAATCCACCATATTTCTATGGGGAGCGGCAAAGGAGGTCTTCATGCCGCGTAAGCAAAAAATAACATTGCTGTTGCCTTCACTGGCCAGGTATTCAGCGGCATTGAGAGATTCATTGAGGGTGATGCCGAAACCACGCTTAAGTAGAACGGGATAGGTGCTTTGGCGGCCAATGGCTTTGAGCAATTCAAAGTTCTGGGTGTTACGGGTGCCGACTTGTAGCATAACGCCGGTGGGGCGTCCGCAGGCTTCCAGGCAGGAGTCAATTTCTTCGATATGGGATTCATGGGTGATTTCCATGGCGATGACTTTGATGCCGTGTTTTCCTGCGTCCTCGAAAACATAAGGCAGGCAGCCTTTACCGTGGCCTTGAAAGGAATAAGGGTTGGTGCGCGGCTTGTAGGCCCCCATACGGGTGCATTGCAGGCCTTCTTTTTCGAGGGCAGTCAGCATAATGTTGACGTGTTTTTCATTATCCACGGCACACAAGCCGGCGAAAATATGCAGATTGTGCTGGCCGAATTCGACACCGTTATACGTGAAGCGGGTGGTGCGCTGTTCATCCTTATGGCGGCCGAGAATACGGTATTCTTCAGAAATACGAATAACGCGTTCAACGGCGGGTAAGGATTCAATGTCCTCTTGTGAGAGTTTTTCTGTTTCTCCAATCAGATAAATTTCGGTCAGAGTTTGTTGCGCTCCTTTTACGGTATGGAGGCGATGTTCAATATTGGGAAGGCTGTCCAGGTAAGAGATGGCGTCTTTGTATTCGCTGCTGCTAACGTCTAGGTCGGGATGAAGAATCACTAACATAAGGTTTTCCTATTCATCAATATAACGTTGAGTGAGGTCATTATAGGCATCAATACGACGATCCCGGAAGAAGGGCCATATTTTTCTTAATTCCGCGCTACGGTGAAGAGAAATCTCACAACATTGGCTGACGGAATCTGCGCCATTGGCTTGCAGTAGGGTTTCTCCTTGTGGACCGCAAATAAAGCTGTTGCCCCAGAATTGAATGCCTGATGTCTTGTTGTTGGGCTCTTGATGACCAGGGTCCGCTTCAAACCCTACGCGGTTGCAGCTGATGACGGGGAGGTGGTTGGCGATGGCATGTCCGATTTGAACCTGATGCCAGGCATTAAGCTGGCGCTGCTGTTCTTCAGGGTTGTCGGCAGGATCCCAACCAATGGCAGTGGGGTAGATGAGAATCTCTGCGCCCGCGAGTGCCATTAAGCGCGCCGCTTCGGGGTACCATTGGTCCCAGCAAATCAGTACGCCTAGTTTGCCAAGGCTGGTGGCGATGGGGCTGAATGCCGGGTAGGTGTGGTCGCCGGGGGTAAAATAAAATTTTTCGTAGAAACCAGGGTCATCCGGGATGTGCATTTTGCGGTAGAAACCTGCCAGCTTGCCGTCTTTTTCAATGACCAATGCGGTGTTGTGATAAATGCCCTCAGCACGTTTCTCAAAAATGGAGGCAACGATTACCATATTCTGTTGTGTTGCGATTTGAGATAAGTGCTGGAAGGAGGGGCCATCTAGGGCCTCTGCTTGTTCGAAATGGCGGATGTCTTCCCCTTGGCAAAAATAGGCATCATTATGCAGTTCTTGTAGCACCACTAATTGTGTGCCGCGCTCGGCGAGTTGTTTAATCTCCTGGCCAATATGGCGAAGGTTGCTTTCCCTGTCACCGTGATTTTTATGTTGAATAAATCCAGCGACTACATGTTTGTCAGGCAAGCTGTGCTCCTTATTGGACTAATCCAAGATAATGCCAGATGGAAGCTGCATGGTGATGCAATGCAGGCTACCTGATTGTTCGATTAATGGCAGGCAATTTATAGGAATAATTTCCCGCTCTGGGAAACACCCTTGTAATACCGCAATGGCCTCATTATCTTTTTTATCATTATATACAGGTAATAAAACCGCGCCGTTAATAATCAGGAAATTGGCGTAGGTGGCGGGTAGGCGATCGCCTTGCAGGTTATATTTCGCTGAAGGCCAGGGTAGGGGGGTAAGCTGGTAGGCCTTGCCGCTTGCGGTACGCAGAGCTTTCAGTTCTTTTTCCAAACATTGCATTTCGGCATAGTGGCTATCATTGCGGTCGTCGCAGCGTGCATAACAGAGGTGGGAAGCAGAGCAGAAGCGCACCAGCGTGTCGATATGTCCATCGGTATCATCCCCCTCCAGTTGGCCGTGCGATAACCACAACACACGCTGCACACCGAGGAGCTCCTTAAGTTGGGTCTCAATATCGTTTGGCGCTAGCTTGGGGTTGCGCTCGGGAGACAGTTGGCAATGTTCTGTGGTGAGTAAGGTGCCTGCGCCATCGCTTTCAATGCTGCCGCCTTCCAGAACTAGGGGCGCAGTACGCATGGGAGTCGTGCTGAAAAGGCCTTGCTGATGAAGCCGCTGACTGACTGCGTTATCTAAGCAAGCATTAAACTTATTACCCCAGCCGTTGAACTGAAAATCCAACAGCTCGACCTGCTCATCTTTTGTGATGCTTAGCGGCCCGTAATCCCGTATCCAAGTGTCGTCGGTAGGAACCACCTGGCAGTAGATGCGCTCGGAATTGGGTTGAGCAGAGAACAAAGATAAAACTCGAGTTTTTAAGTTGTCATCATGACAAACAATTACCACTTTCTGGAAGCGACAAATAGCCAGTGTGATGTTGCGATAGCACTGCTCAACGCGCTCAAGAGTGGGTGCCCAATCCGTTTCAGAGTGAGGCCAGCTGAGCAGTACGGCTGATTGCTCAGCCCATTCAGCGGGGAGTTGGTGAGGCATGTTTAGCCAATCTTCCTAGCAAGCTGTTGAAACGGTGGATTATCCCACAATTACCACCGCTCCTTAAATCAGGAGGGCAGAGGTTTTATTTGCCAAAATAATTTTCCATACGATCAAACGAGAGATCAATCGTATCTTCGTCAACGCAATAAGCCATACGGACATGCATTTCACCACTGGGGCCGAATGCGCTACCGGGGGTGACTGTGACTTTGGCCTTGTGAAGCAATGACAGCGAAAAGTCCCAGCAATCCTTCGCTTCCACTAATATTTTTGGGAAAACGTAGTAAGCGCCATCGGGTCGCTGGTATTCAAAGACGTGTTTTAATGCATCCAGACGTTGGCAGATTAAGTCGCGGCGTTTAGAGAGAATGTTTTCAAATGCCTCTAAATGGGGCGCTGCTTGTTGCAACGCGGCAACGCCGGCAATTTGGGATATTCGTGGTGCGCAAATAACATTGGCATCATGCACTTTAATAACCTGTTCTTTGAGGGCCTCCGGCATCACCATATAGCCGAGTCGCCAGCCGCTCATGGCGTGGCATTTAGAAAATGAAAAGCAGTATACCAGGTGCTCTTTAATGGATGCTTCTGAAGCAAGGTTGAAAAACGTGTTGTGATTCTCATAGAGAAACTGGGAATAGGGGTCGTCCAGAAATATAAGGATATTGTGCTGCACGGCTATTTCGGCAGTTCTCAATAGTGCCGCCTTTGAGAATACGGTGCCGGTGGGGTTGGAAGGGGAAACAAGCACGATGGCTTTGGTGCGTTCTGAAATTAAGCCGGGTAGTATTTCAGGGTTTAGCTGCCAGCCTTTACTTTCTTGCAGTGGCCAAGGTACTGGGGTGCCGCCGTTCAGTTTGATTTGCTGATAATGTGAAGCAAAGCCCGGATCAGTAACAATGATTTCATCGCCGGGGTTTAAAACGACTTTCATCAGGGTGCTGAGAGCCTGCATATTTCCAGCGCTAATCACCACCTGCGTTGCGGGGTCCACCTTGACTTTGGTGTCACGAAAATGTTTTTCAGCCACCAAAGTACGTAACTCTGAAATCCCATCCGGCAGTGTGTATTTGCCAATATCTGTATCTTGATCCAGTTGTTCCGTCACGCTACGGCGAATATTTTCCGGGGTAGGGAAGGAGGGTAGCCCCCAGGCGAGGGAAGAAGCACCCTCTACTTTTGCGCTGAGTAAAGCCATTTCCTTGATGGCTGAGAGTTTTGCCTGATTCACCTGCTTTGCGATCACTGCCGGGGAGTTGCTCATATACCATCCTGGAATAATATTGGGAAACTCTGATTATAAGGAAGAGGTTTTTCAGCGCAAGGAGGCTTATAGCTTGCTTGAGGCTTCCAACAGGTTGAATACCGGCAGGCCTGGCTCTCTATTCCTCTTTATCACAATCGACGGGCTTTTTGGCGTGAACCTTATCGCCGGTAAACATCGCGGAGACGAGGCCACTTCGCTCTTTTATCTCAGACACAATAACACCGGCAATATGTAAAAGTATGGCGAATATGAGCGTATAGAAAGCGTACTTGTGCGTGGTGATAATGGGTTTACGGAAAGCTCTCATCTCCTGGTAGGCTTCCTTGTCGATATTTTCTTTTGAGCCAGGTTTAAGAATGACGGTTTCGCCGTTGCCTTGTTCTGAAATGCTGACCCACTGAGCAATTTTGTGCCCGATGGGCGGCATGTATAAATCTGTTCCGGCCAGGATTAAGCCTGTGACCGCCTGGGTGCTTAATAATATAAACAACAGCGTGACCATTGGTTTTGCGAGAGGGTTGTGCCCGTTGTAGCTCGGTAAATCTCCTGACTTTATTCCTTTGATAAATTGCAGAAGGGATTGTGTGTACTTTTTCCCAAATGGCAAAATAGCGCCCAGTCGTGCGTGCCGGCTGCCCAGGAAAAACCAGATAAATCTCCAGCCTAGATTGAGGGCAAAGAGATAACCAATGTAAACGTGGATGGTTTTTAAGAGTATCTTTCCATCAGCGCTTACGCCGAGGCTTTTGTTGTAAAAAATGGCCAGTCCTACGCCGATTAAGCAGAGGATACAGGCAACGTTTATCCAGTGAAAAATTCTTACAGACTTATCCCATACATGATAGGTCTTTAAGGATCCTTCAATGTGAGGGTGAGATCCTTTCATTGTCCATGCTCCCATATAGTGATGGCGGTTGGTGAAATATGTCCCTTGGTGATCGAGCTTGTCTTTATTCTATGCCTTCTGGATGGTGCTATCATCGGGCCAATGCCGTGGTTTTTTAATCCAGGACATATGTCCTGAGTTTTAGCTTGTTGTTTTTATAGGATATTATTGATGGGCCGTGAGCGAGTAAAAGATATCACCATTATTACAGTATTAATAATGGTCGTTAGTGCCAGTGGCGCCGACCTTATCGCGGATCTTTCCGAGGGGGTAACCAGCCTCCATCTTATACAAGAAGTGGTGGTGGTTTTTCTTTCGATTATCGCGCTTGTGTGGTTGCTGTTGGGGCTGCGCAAACAGAGCTTGGATATTCTGACTTTGAAAGATGAGCTGGAAGCGGCAAAGAGCGCGGAAGGTGTCCCCAAAAAGTATATCCTTGAAGGTCGAGCAAAACTGTCTGACGTTGTGACACAACAGTTTTTTGAGTGGGAACTCACCCGAAGTGAGGGCGAAATTGGCTGGTTACTTTTGAAAGGCTTGAGCTTTAAGGAAATTGCCGTCGTAAGGAATACACTTGAGAAAACAGTACGTCAGCACGCATCCTCCATATACAAAAAAGCAGGTGTCAGCGGTCGGCACGCATTCTCGGCCTGGTTTATAGAGGAAATCCTTTGAGAGCCATATTTTTCATAAAACGCTGCCCAAGTGATTAATCTAGGTTAAAATAGGCGGTTTGAAACTCAGTTTAAGGTGTAATACGGGTATGTCCGAAATCAAAAAAGTGGTGCTGGCTTATTCCGGAGGTTTAGATACCTCCGTCATTGTGAAATGGCTGCAGGAAGAATATCAGTGTGAGGTGGTCACCTTTACCGCCGATATTGGTCAGGGTGAAGAGGTCGAGCCCGCTCGCGCCAAGGCGCAGGCCATGGGTATTGAAGAGATTTATATCGAAGATTTGCGCGAAGAGTTCGTGGCCGAGTATGTTTACCCCATGTTCAGGGCGAATACCGTGTACGAGGGTGAATACTTGCTGGGTACCTCCATTGCCCGCCCCCTTATTGCCAAACGTTTGATTGAAATTGCCCGTGAAACCGGCGCCGATGCCATCTCACATGGTGCGACGGGTAAAGGCAATGACCAGGTGCGATTTGAATTAGGTGCCTATGCCTTGCAGCCCGGTATTAAAGTGATTGCGCCTTGGCGAGAGTGGGATCTGACCTCCCGCGATACGCTGATGAAATATGCTGAAGATCACAATATTCCCATCGAGATGAAACGGGGCAAAAAATCTCCCTACTCCATGGATGCCAATCTTCTGCATATTTCCTATGAAGGCGATATTCTTGAAGACCCTTGGGCCGAACCTGAGGATGATATGTGGCGCTGGAGTGTTGCCCCCGAACAGGCACCTGATACGCCAAGGTATATTGAGCTGGATTATAAGCTCGGTGATATTGTGGCGATTGATGGTCAGGAAATGAGCCCCGCACAGGTGTTGGAGCTCTTGAATAAAGTGGGTGGCGAAAATGGTATTGGGCGTTTGGATATCGTTGAAAACCGCTATGTGGGCATGAAGGCGCGCGGTTGTTACGAAACACCCGGCGGCACCATTATGCTTAAAGCGCATCGCGCCATCGAGTCAATCACCCTTGACCGTGAGGCTGCACATCTAAAAGATGACCTGATGCCGCGTTATTCCAGGTTGATCTATAACGGTTACTGGTGGTCACCTGAGCGTTTGGCCTTACAGGCACTGATTGATGAAACCCAAAAGTGTGTGAATGGCCAAGTACGTTTGAAACTGTATCGAGGCAACGTAACCGTGGTTGGGCGACAGTCTGAGTCAGACTCTTTGTTTGACCCAGAAATTGCTACCTTTGAAGATGATGCCGGTGCTTATGACCAGAAAGATGCCGAAGGGTTCATAAAACTCAATGCCTTGCGCTTGCGGGTTGCCGCCAAGAAAAATGCGGATTCCAACTAGCGTTTGTTCTACTGTGGTGGTCTTGGCTTAAAGCCGGGGTCACCCATTTCTTTTTATGCTTTTTTGTAATATAAAATTATAATAATCATTACTTTTTAAAACGCAATCTATAACTATACTTGATGAGCATCAAAGTCAGCTTCCTTTTATGGAGCCGTTTCTAACTCTTTAGTACACAGGACTTTTTCATGGAGTATCGGAAGGCCGAAATCCTTATCGTCGATAGTATTGCTGAGAATCGCGATACATGCGCTCGTCTTCTGGAAGATCTGGACGCGGTCTTTTATTTATCCGAATCCATGTCACACGCTTTGGCACATGTTGCTGAAAACGACGTGTCGGCTTTAATTATCTCCTCTGACTTATCGGAGAATGAAGGTTTCGCTCTAATAAATCGTTTGCTGGCTGGCTCTGAGACACGCCATATTCCTATTATTTTGCTATTGCCTCACCTGTCTGATGAAAAGCGTAAGCTTCATGAGACGCTGTTTGCTGGCGTGGATTTTCTCTATAAGCCGGTTGCTGAAAAAACCTTACGCTCCAAGGTCGAACACTTAATACAGCTGCATCGAAATCGCGAAATCCTGAAACATCGTCACGACGAGGCTGAAAAATTATTCAAGGCACCTAATGAGGGTGTGCTGGGCATTAACAGCAACGGTGTGGTGGTGTTAGCAAACTCGGCGGCTGGACGTATGTTGGGAACTACGCCGACCCAGCTGCTGGGACTTTACCTGGAAACAATTCTTGAAGAGGCCCATCATAAACTGGTGTCCCAATGGCATGAGCATCCGATTTATCAAGCCTGCCGTGAAGGAAATATCCTGCATGTGAAAAAGTCCAAGTTCTGGCGAACGGACGGCGCGGTGTTTAATGCATCCTTCGCTGCAGTACCGGTATCAGAAATGGAAGACATGGACATTGTATTTGCCTTCAAAGAACTCAATAAGCGCCATGAGGGCGCCGAAAAAATCGCCGAGCTAAGTAAGCGAGACCACCTTACCTCGTTGCCCAACAGAGCGCGCTCTGAAGAGGTGATTAATGAGGTGTTGAAAAAGGCAAAGAAAAACCGGGTTGAAATGGCGGTGCTGCTGGTGAACCTGGATCACTTTCGTTATATCAATGAAGGCTTAGGCCATGACTTTGGTGATCGAATGCTGATGGAGGTTGCGCGACGTTTGCAAGTATTGGTTCGAGGTGAAGATTTTGTTGGCCGCTTGGGTGGCGACGAGTTTCCCATTGTATTGGACAATCTGGATGCCTCTGAAAATGCCGGCGTGGTGGCTAGAAAAATCATTCATGAGATGGCGCAGCCCTTCTTGCTGGATGGGCATGAAGTGAGCATTGGTGCCAGTGTTGGTATTGCGGTTTATCCCAGTTGTGGTGATTCCGCGCAAGAATTGCTAAAAAATTCTGCGATGGCGCTCAAACGCGCAAAAGTAATTGGGCGAAATGTTTATCAATATTTTACCACTGAAATGAATACTCAGGTGGTGCAGTGGATGCGTCTTGAGCAAGATTTAAGAAAGGCGATGGAGGCCAAACAGATATTTATCGAGTATGAGGAGATCTCGGATATCCGTTCCGATCAGCGAGTTGGTTTGGCGCCGAAAATTTATTGGAATCATCCGCAGCAGGGTTTGCTAAACGAAAAAACCATTGTCGCTACAGCCGATGAGATTGGTTTGCTTTCTGGTCTTGGCGACTGGGTGTTAGATGAAGCGCTGCAGTACCTATATGGTTATCAGCAGATCCAGTCCGATAGCAGCAAAGTGAATTTGTTCCTTGAGGTTTATCACTGCCAGCTGGCAAAAGATGATTTTATTCCGAAATTTCTAGCAAACCTGCATAAATATAATCTGTTGCCAGAAAATATTGTCGTGGTGCTCTCTGAGAAAATATTAGCCAGTCGATCAGGCGCTAGTGAATCTAAAATGGGACAGTTGATACAGGCAGGCCTAAAAATAGCCGTGAAAGACTTTGGTTCAGGTTATGGTTCTCTGGCATTGTTTAATAAGTTTAAATTTCATTATGTTGAAATCTCGGACTCACTCACTCAGGATGAGCCCGAAAATGAAGTTGGGCAAGAGGTACTGAAGTCCCTCGTTGACTTGTCCCATCGCCTGGGTGTGAAGGTGGTCATGGCTGCGAATGAGCGGCCAGCAGATAGTTATTTTCGAGATCTTCGCTGTGACTTTATCCAGCAACCTTTAAATTAAGGGGCGTAAAGAAGCCCAAAGCATATTTTTCGAGTATCGATAAGTGTGTCGTGAATGGTTTTTATATAGTCAGCTCCTCCCGTTTCTGTACGGTGTTTTATTGTTCTTGAACTTTTCTTAACGAATACGATTGCATGCCAATGTATTAAAAATTAGGCGTTCACCTAAGTCTAGGCCCTCTATCCGCTGGCTCCTCCCGCTGTTAAAAATAGCTTAATGATGATAACCCTAGAAACCGCAGATAGATGCGAAAAAGATGTGCTGCATACTGCTGTACATCTCTAAAAACTGTCTTTTTACCCGATAGCGGCGTCAGCTCCGTATTCAACTCCTCATGTAGCCCTTGTACACTCGGCTTTGGCATCCTGCTTCGCTCTACCTCCTTCATCCATGGAGTCGTGCGGGTTTCAGTGCGGTGCTTCCTTGCTCTCGAATAAAAATTCTAATTTTTAGAGATGCCCTTTGATTAACGTAATATGCGGTCAAGTTAGTAGCTCTTCAGCGGGCTGTTGGGGGCGGGAGCCTTCTCTATTTATATTTCGTTTTGATATAAGCTTATTATTAATTTTAATACCCGTATTCTTGTTGGTACTATTCGGTAAAGGTTGTTAGTTAAATATTTAACATCTAGCGTTAGTTGGTTGGCGCTGATTCAAATAAATAACACGATCGACTGCTTGCTTAGATTCGATCTAAAAATTGGAGATGCATTGTGGCTCATATTGTTATTCTAGGTGCAGGTATTGGTGGAATCCCTGCAGCGTATGAAATGAGAGAGAAGCTAGGTAGTCAGCACCGTGTCACCGTGGTTAACGCCACTGATATATTTCAGTTTGTCCCCTCAAACCCATGGGTTGGTGTGGGGTGGCGAAAAAGGCCCGATACCACGGTTAAGATTGGGCCGTATCTAAATAAAAAAAACATCGACTTTATTGCAAAAAAAGCGACAAAAATTGATCCAAAGGAAGATACGCTGACCTTGGAGGGTGATGAAGTCATTCATTATGATTACCTTATTATCACTACGGGGCCGGATTTGGCTTTTGATGCAGTTCCTGGTTTGGGGCCAGACGGATTTACACAGTCGGTTTGTACGATAGACCATGCTGAGGATGCGCATACTGCCTATCAGGAATTTACACAAAACCCAGGGCCAATTATTGTTGGTGCGGCGCAAGGTGCTAGTTGTTTTGGGCCAGCCTATGAATATGCTTTTATTTTGGACACTGACCTGTGTAAGAAGAAAATACGCCATGAAGTGCCGATAACCTATATCACCAGTGAGCCATATATTGGGCACTTGGGGCTTGGAGGAGTTGGTGATTCTAAGGGGATGATGGAGCAGGAGTTAAGAAATCGGCATATCAAATGGATTTGTAATGCAAAGATTCATGAAGTAAAAGATTCCTTAATGATTGTTCACGAATGTGACGTGCAAGGTGAAGTCATAAAGGTGCATGAGTTACCTTTTAATTATTCGATGATTATTCCCCCATTTAGAGGCGTGGCGCCGGTTGCGGCCGTTGAGGAAATGTGTAATCCAAAAGGTTTTGTGAAGGTCAATGAGTTTCAACAAAACACTGAGTACTCAAACATTTATTCAGCGGGCGTTTGCATTGCTATTCCTCCAGTGGAAGTCACACCCGTACCAACAGGCACCCCTAAAACGGGCTATATGATTGAATCGATGGTGACAGCCATTGTTGAAAATATTGCTGCTGATATTGAAGGGAAACCGCTTCATGCAATACCCACTTGGTCGGCACTTTGTCTGGCTGATATGGGCAGTTCAGGCGGTGCATTTCTAGCCTCACCCCAAATTCCTCCACGCAACATTACTTGGTTCAAAAAAGGAAAATGGGTGCATGTGGCAAAGGTGGCATTTGAAAAGCTCTTTATACATAAAGTTAAAACAGGAAAAATGGAATCCTGGGCAGAGAATAGAATACTTAAAGCGATGGGTTTAGATAAGCTTAAAAAATAAACATCTCCCAGTTTTAATTTTCCAATTATGAGGTTTAAACCACCGGCTTTGGCCGGTTGGTTTTAGCTGCAATGCTGTGTGTACTCATTCCTTTCCTCCGCTGGCACATCCTTGGTTGTCACTTATTTTCCCCATCTCGTCATATATCACTGCTTACGAGCGCGGCTTAATCGCTGCGTTAGTGATGCCTTTTCTATAGAAGCCCACAAGAATAACTCTTTAACAACGTTGCTTTAACTTGCTGTGCTAAGCTTGTGTTAATAGTCGACCTGTTAAGATGAAAATGACTTCTGTGCATTTTTCAATTGTTTGTTGACTGCATGTTTATAAATGTTTATTTATTTAGTACGAGAGTAATCATGAAAAAAGAATTGATGTTAATGGCGGTTGCAGCTGGTCTGCCCTTGGGGGCTCAGGCCGATACTCTTTTTGGTGTTTATGCTGGGGCAAGCATGTGGTCTCAGGCCTACTCTGGAGGAATTGAATATGTCAATCAGGGCGAGATCGGTATGGAACAGGATCTCGGCTTTGACGAAGAGAATGCCTCTTACTTTTATGTGGCCATTGAGCATTTTGTGCCGATGGTGCCCAATGTAAAGTTACAGCGAACAGAAATGTCTACAGATGCGAGCTCCACCTTAACGAGGGATATCACATTTGAAGGTCAGACATTTACAGCCAGTCAGGATATTAGCTCGGCCCTTGATTTGAGTCATACGGATGCCACCCTCTATTACGAGATTTTGGATAACTGGGTGTCACTGGATATCGGTATGAGTATTCGAGTGTTTGATGGTGAAGTGGCTATTATGAGTAGCGACGGCTCTATACAGGCCGATCAATCCATTAGCGCGCCTTTGCCCATGTTATATGGTAAAGCCCAGTTTGATCTGCCCTTTACAGGGTTTTCAGTGGGAGCAGAAGCCAACTACCTGATGGTGAGTGGCAATGGTGTTTCAGATATTCTGGTGCGCGCCGCTTACGAGTCTCCGTTCAGAGTGGGTGCAGAGTTGGGTTATCGAACATTTACTTTTAAGCTGGATGATATTGATGATCTTTATGGCGAGCTAACTGTTGAGGGGCCATATTTGGCAGTAACCCTGCATATCTAGGCATATGTAAAAGGAAAGCCAATATTGATCGAAACGGCCGCAATTGCGGCCGTTTTTTTGCGGAAGGGTTAAAAGCGCTGCAAAGGTGGGGCATCAATCGCATCGAGCTGGTCTCTTAGCTCAGCAATATGCTGCATCCAGTAATTTTCTGTATTAAACCAACGAAAGGTAGCTGGAAAGGCTGGGTCTTCCCAGCGTTTTGCCAGCCAGCCATTGTAGTGAATTAAACGTAAGGTGCGCAGTGGTTCGATTAGTCGTAATTCTGCATTATTGAAGGAAGTATATTGGCAATATTCTTCTAAAATAGCATCGAGTTGCAAGGTGCGTTCTTGGCGATCCCCCGCCATTAACATCCATAAATCCTGAATTGCTGGCGCCATACGGCAATCATCAAAATCCACAAAGTGTGGGCCGGTATCATCACGCCATAGAATATTGCCAATGTGGCAGTCGGCATGGCAGCGAATAAATTCCAGGTTATGGCACTGGTCGAAAGCACTCTGAATCTTTGTCGCCAGGTTTTGAATTAGCTCTTGATACGGCTGCTGATGTTGATTGGGAATAAAGCCCTTGCTTAGTAAAAACTCGGCAGGTTCATGGCAATAGGTTTTTAAGGAAAGGGTGGGGCGGTGCTCAAAAACTGCTTGTTTGCCCAGTTGGTGCATGCGGCCTAGTACCCGCCCAATCCACTCCAGTTGCTCAAAATGACCTGCCTCGGGCGCGTAACCTCCTTTGCGGGGGTAGGCACTAAAGCGGTAGCCTTGGTGAGTGAAGAGGGTGTTGCCGTCTTCGCCTCTTAAGGGGGCGACCACTGGAATGTCGTGGTCACTGAGTAATTGGGAGTATTGATGCTCCTCTATGATTGCCTCATCGCTCCATCGTTGTGGGCGATAAAACTTGACGATGATAGGTTCGCTTTCTTCTATTGCAACTTGGTAAACGCGATTTTCGTAGCTGTTTAAAGCGAGAGTGGATAAGGAAACATCAAAGCCCGCAGCTTCTACAGCATCGAGTACTGTGTCGGGTGTAAGGGCATAAAAACTATCTTGCTCGGACATAGGGCTATTGGTCTTTGAGGGGCACTCTAGCATACCACTAAATATGCAGAGGTGTGCGTGCCAAGCTCCACAAGGTGACAGTCTCCACGCCGCTTGTCTTTACCGTTTTAGCGAGGGACTCCAGTGTTGCGCCGGTGGTCATGACATCATCAATCAGTGCGATATGACGGATCGGCTCGCCCTTTATCGAGAGGGGCAGGGTGATATCAAAGGCGTCACGCAAATTTCTCCTTCGATCCTTCGCTGGCAGGCTCAGTTGTGTTGGGGTATCACGGTTCCGCTGGCATGCCCGCCGCAAAATGGGTAGGTTTAATTCCTTCGCGATAGGACGGCTCAATATTTCAGCTTGATTAAAACCACGCTCCGCCAAACGTTTTCGTGAAAGTGGCACCGCGATAATGGCTTGAGGTGAATCTTCTGGGTGCTCTTGGTAGTAATGTTTGAGGTATTTGGCCATTAGGCCACCCAGGAGTCGACCGTAGCTAAGCCGCTGGTGGAACTTGAGTTGGCTGATCAATTGGTCAATGGGTGTATCGTAAAGAAATAAGCATAAGGCGTGATCCTGAGGTGGTGCTTTGCTTTGGCATCGGGGGCATAGGGAGACGCTGTCGGTATTTAAGGGGATGGCGCACTGCCTGCAGGCATGGCCTAGATAGGGAAGGTCGTTTTCGCAGGGTGAGCAGAGGGTTTGAGTGCTCTGAGAGGGTTCTAAGCAGAGCAGGCACTGCTTAGAGCGTATTGATTTGGATAGGTTTCTATTTAAGCAGTTGTAAACCTTGCTTTGTTTTTTGGTTGACATAAAGCTTCGTGCGCCTATGATGCGGGCAGTGATTATGAAAGGGATTATCCATGACTCAAGCTTCCATACCAAGCCAGACTAAACCACTGCAGCCAAATCTAAGCCAATCTCTTCGACACGACTGGCGAAAAGAAGAGCTGGAGGCTTTATTTGCTAAGCCTCTCAATGACTTATTGTTTGAGGCGCACAGCACTCATCGTCAATTTCACGACCCTAATGCCGTACAAATCAGCACCTTGTTAAGCATCAAAACCGGTGCCTGTCCCGAAGACTGTAAATATTGCTCCCAGAGTGGGCATTACAATACGGGGCTGGAAAAGGAAAAGCTGCTGGAAATTGAACGCGTCGTAAAGGAAGCTCGTGAAGCGAAAGCCAATGGCGCGAGTCGTTTTTGTATGGGGGCTGCCTGGCGCGGGCCGCAAGAAAAACAAATGCCCTATGTACTGGAAATGGTGAAGCAGGTGAAAGGTCTAGGTATGGAAACCTGCATGACATTGGGCATGCTGGATGGTGACCAAGCCCAGCAGTTAGCCGAAGCAGGGTTGGATTATTACAACCACAACCTGGATACCTCTGAAGAGTACTACAAACAAATTATTACTACCCGCACCTATCAAGATAGGCTTGATACCTTGAGCAACGTTAGGGATGCAGGCATGAAAGTATGCTGTGGCGGCATATTAGGTTTAGGTGAATCGCGACAGGATCGCGCAGGCCTGTTACAGCAATTGGCGAACTTACCTCATCACCCTGAAAGTGTTCCCATCAATATGCTGATTAAAATTCCGGGCACCCCCTTGGCCGATGAAGAAGATATTGATCCCCTGGAATTTGTCCGCACCATCGCTGTGGCACGCATCATCATGCCCAAATCCATGGTGAGATTATCCGCCGGTCGAGAAGGTATGAATGATGAGATGCAGGCCATGTGTTTTTTTGCTGGCGCAAATTCAATTTTCTACGGCGAAAAACTCTTAACCGCTGGGAACCCAGAGGCAAATCACGACAAGCGTTTATTTGAACGTTTGGGTATTCATCCAATGCAGCATGACACGCAGCATTCGGAAGAAGAGGTAGCGGCCAGTTTGCTTGCCGCGGTTTCGCTCGATGAGTCCCGGCAGCAGGTGGCGGACAAAGGCGAGTCGTTGTTTTACGATGCGAGCGGTTCGTCCAGTGGTTTGCAGTCATAAATAATAGGTATGAGTAGCCTCGATAACGCGCTATCGCCTGCCTTGGCGGCACGGCAAGAAGCACACCTGTATCGCCAGCGACGCACTTTGGAATCCCCCCAGGGGGCCGAGGTGCTGGTTAATGGCCAGCGTTACCTTAATTTTTGCAGCAATGACTATTTGGGGTTGGCGAATCACCCTGAGGTGATAGCCGCCTTTCAAAATGCTGCAAATCAATACGGCGTGGGCAGTGGTGCCTCCCATTTGGTGGTGGGGCATAGCCGAGTGCATCATGAACTGGAAGAAGCCCTGGCTGATTTTACCGGTCGGCCACGAGCGCTGTTATTCAGCAGTGGTTATCAAGCTAATATGGGCACCATTAATGCCTTAGTGGGCCGTCACGATTTTGTGTTCCAAGATCGCCTTAATCACGCTTCATTACTGGATGGTGCCTTGCTGAGCGGCTCACGTTTTCAGCGCTTTACCCATAATGATCCGCAGGCGCTGGAAAAGCGCTTGTGCGAAGCGCAGAAAAAGTCGCCGGATAGTCGCAAACTGGTAGTGGTGGATGGCGTATTTAGTATGGACGGTGATGAAGCCCCCTTAAAGGCGTATGCTGATTTGTGCCAGCAATATGGTGCCTGGCTGATGGTAGATGATGCCCACGGCCTCGGTGTGATTGGTGCGCATGGGCGGGGTTCTCTCGAAGCAGCCGGATGCAGCTTGGCAGATGCCCCTGTCTTGATGGGCACTCTTGGTAAGGCCTTTGGAACTGCAGGGGCTTTTGTTGCCGGTAGCGAGGTACTAATCGAAAGCCTGATTCAGAACGCACGTAACTATATCTACACCACTGCCATTCCTCCTGCGGTGGCAGCCGCAACATTGAGCAGTCTCGCGCTGATAAAACGTGAGGCCTGGCGTCGCCAGCATTTACAAAACCTTATTGAGCAGTTTCAGCAAGGGCTTAAAGGTCTGCCTTTTGAGTTAATGCCCTCGCATACTGCCATTCAGCCGTTACTCGTCGGCTCCTCTGAAGCGGCCCTTCACCTTAGTGAAAAGTTGCGCGATCAAAATATATTAATCTCTGCCATTCGTCCGCCAACAGTGCCTGAGGGTACTGCGCGTTTACGCATCACTTTGAGTGCTGCTCATAGCGAAGCGCAGGTGCAGCAATTACTGCTTGCCCTTGCGGTCGTGGCAGATGACATTCACTTGTAAACAAAGGAAGTCCTGTGGCACTACAGTTATATCACGATATATTCCCGGCTAACCGCGATACTGATTCAGCGGTGGATCTGGTTCTTTTACACGGATGGGGAATGAGCAGCCTTGTTTGGGATGAAAATATGCCCGAGCTGCTGGAAAACTTTCGCGTTACCGTGATTGATTTGCCCGGTTTTGGGCGTAGCCCCATTCCTGGCGGTGAGTACGATCTCGACTATCTCAGTAAGCACGTATTAAACGTCGCGCCAAAGGAAGCCGTCTGGATGGGCTGGTCGCTGGGTGCGATGGTGGCGATGAATATCGCGGCCCAGCACCCAGACAGGGTGAAAGCACTGGTTTCGGTGACTGGCACACCCTCCTTTATTGCCAGGGATACCTGGCCTTATGGGATGCCCGCTGAAGAAATGCAGGGGTTTTCAGCACTTTTGAACGAAGATGCCGATGGCAGCTTGATTCGCTTTCTTGCATTACAGGCGAAAGGCAGTCAGTCCCAACGCGAAGATATTCGCAAACTCAAAGAGATGGTTTATTTTCATGGCTTGCCAGCACCACAGGCCTTACGCGACGGTATGAATATTCTATGTTCGGCAGATATTCGGGCACTATTGCCTGATATGCGTTGCCCAAGTTTGCATGTATTTGGGAAGAACGATCATATCGTTCCTGCTGGCACCGCCGAAGGAATTAAAGAACTGCTGCCTGATGCAGCGGTGTGTACTATGGACGGTATGAGCCACATTCCTTTTATTTCTGCCCCAGAAGCTTTTCTAAAGGTGATTCAAGGTTTTTTGTGTGGGTGTCGATCCTGAGCGTGAATAAAGATCGTATTGCAGAAAACTTCGGCAAGGCCGCCTTTCAATACGATGAAAGTGCGGCCTTGCAGCGTGATATTGGTGAAGGCTTGTGGCAGGAAATGGAAAAGCACTGCGCTGACACGCTCAACTCGGGAGACTTCAGTCTTTTGGATTTAGGCTGCGGCTCGGGTTACTTTACAGAAAAATGGCGAAAAAAAACCAAGGGCGATTTAATTGGTCTCGATATCGCGCCAGGAATGTTGCGCCATGCTCGGCAGCGTTGTGAGAGCAAAGAGAATAATTTTTTTGTTAATGCTGATGCGGAGCGGCTTGCGATCAAAAGTGCTTCCGTGGGTGCTATTTTTAGTAACTTCGTTTTGCAGTGGTGTGAAAATTTACACAATGCACTTGAGGAATGTCTGCGTATTTTAAAGCCTGGTGGCTGCTTCGGATTTTCCATTCCCATCTCTGGAACCTTGGTCGAATTGCGGGAAAGCTGGCAGAAGGTCGATCATTACCCCCATGTAAATTCTTTTTTTTCTGCAGAAGAAGTGAAAAGTCTGCTACTTGAAATACTCAAGCATAAAGGTGACTCCGATTTAACGCAGATGCACCTCTCTACTTATTATCGTGCCAACCACTATGCAACGTTCAAGGATGTACTGAAAGATTTAAAGCATATTGGGGCTAATACCGTGAAAGGTTCTCGCAACAGAGGTTTGATGGGGAAAACACGCTTTGCGAGTTTGGAAGAAAATTACGAACAGTTCCGGCAGGAGAATGGTCTACCCGTTTCCTACCAGGTGCTTAACGTTGTTGTGAAAAAATATCGATAAATAAGCAGGTATCACTATCGGACATCTTTATAAATAGCCTTTTTACCCGATAGTGGCGTCAGCTTCGTACTCAACGCCTCATGCCGTCTTTATACACTGCGGGCTTCTGTGCGGTGCTTCCTTGCTCTCGAATAAAAATTCTA